>CAXAHZ010000337.1:0-1504 GCA_963968875.1 uncultured euryarchaeote | reverse complement strand
AGATGAAAATATATTGGATTCAGAGTGACAAGGCTATTGTTTAGTTTGCCAAAATTCAAGCAGGACATGAGCGTGGTTTGGAACTTTTTTAGCTGCTGTAAGCAGGACGATATTCTCGCCGTCAAGACATTGCCAATCAATTTCTTCCACATTCTCCAATTCCATCATGTAAGCGATTTTGAATTCTTGCCACATCAAGCCGTCGTGATACGCTTTTCTCAATTCTGTACTCGGTGTAAGAGCCTTTGCCCAAGTGTTGAGCATTGCCGCGTCTTTACTTATGCCGCGCGGCCATAAACGGTCTACAAGTACCCTTATGCCCCCTTGGTGCGGGTCGTAGATACGTTCGACTCGCATACTACGTTCACCCCGAACGGAGTTATAGTCACATCGTAGAATGAAGAATATCCAGAGATAAACGGTTTCACCACCCTATTTTTCCGTAGTGGTATGAGAGAACCCTTTCGATGCCCTCTGTATTCCCATTAGTGAGTTTTCCACGCGTCCGTACCGAGACGATCAATATGAGCGCATGGGATACCGATGCGATTTCAATAACTGCTTTCGTCGTTCATTGACATTCTACTGACAAAGGTGTAGGCGTTGTTCGAGACCTTGCGACGTGCGTGGCCCAAGTCATCTTTTCGAAAATGGACTTGAAGGTAGCTTTAGACTCTTATTTGGAGGAGGAGGTTACACGCATGCGACCTTTGAAGTGCATAATGACCAACCAGGAACTTGCATAATTTGAACCGTTTACTTTCTTTTAGAAAGGGAGCAATCAGATTCTAATTAGCACTCAAGCCTATTTTCAAAGTCCACCTGAAGGCGGAGTCAACCCACCCGTAGACGGTGGCTCGTAACTTTCATGCTGTTGTTCCAATACTGGTTGTGAAAGATGCGCTTTTGTTGTATCAATCATAAATGCACCATCATTTTGCTGATACATGACCGGTTGTTTCGGTTTACCCGATGTTAAGGCTAGAATTCCTCCAATAATGAGGAGACAACACCCACCGCACGCAGCGCCACTTGATGGCAGTACTTTGGCAACAAACATTTCTCCTTTTGCGATTTCCATTGCATCCCAGTCATACAACTTCATATTTTTATTACTGGTAATGGTATATGATTCGCCAATATTACAATCAACTTCTTCACTAATTGTATTACAAACATAGGCTACGACAATCCAGCCATCATCTCTGACTGGATCAAAATTTTCATCGCTCCACTCATCGGCTAAATAGCAGTCGAATTGACTACTTTTTTCAGTAACATCACTTCCTTTTTCGTCTGTAACGGAAAAGTTCATATTTTCACAACTATCAACTCTTTTATTATCATTTTCATCAAGATATTCCCCCTCAATCATGATTAACCATCCAGCCGATCCCATGCCGTCTTCATCAGTATAATCCTTGGTAATCTCAGTATTTGCATCAGAAGTATACTCAGAGGTTTTCTTACTCAGTTCGTCAAGTTCACCTATGCCAATGCCAAT
>CAXAHZ010000336.1:0-1506 GCA_963968875.1 uncultured euryarchaeote | reverse complement strand
TTTCTGTCACTAGCCCAACTTCAAATGGGCTCAAACGACCCAGCCGTTGACCGTTTAGACCGTGCGGCAGCCATGGGGCTTGACCGCATCACCTCTGGCGAGGGTTGGTTTGTTCCTGCAGGAGTGGACGGCCTTGATTATGAAAATTCAACTGCGGATTGGCATTTAGCTGGAGCTACTGCTCTTGAGGAGGGTAGAGTTCAGCCCGGCTTACTAAGCAACCATCGCTTGGATTCTGCAAAAATTCTTGCCCTTCACGATGTTACTGAAGACGGTATGGCAGCGGGAATTGGGCTTAATGATGATATGAGTCTCCATCTATCCATCAAGATTCTGACAAGCGACAATGCTTCACGAGAAGGCACAGAACTGTTTAGCGGTGGCACTGACCGAGGAACAGCTTCGTCCTCTTCTACTGCCTATCGCAGTTTCCAACAACAGGGTGAGTTGATACAAATTGTCCTTGAAGTTCATGATGGAGGTCGGAAAAACAATGCACTGCACCTCAATGAGGTTGTAGCTCGTCCTGCATCGGGTGGACCGGAGTGGATTGAAGTCTACAATCCCAATGATTTTGCCATTTCATTGAGGGGATGGTCGCTCAATCACACAGCAGGTTCATCGTCAACGAACCTTCTTCTGCAATCCGGGGTTCTCACCGGGAAATCTCTCGCTTTGTTTACAGGCGATCCAAGCAGTCAATCATCAGGTAATGCTTCACAAGTTATCGATTTAGGTCAATACTCCTTTTTGGGAGTCGGCCAGGTTGACGGTCTAGCTGATGGAAGAGGAATCCTCTCGTTACGTTACACGCAACTTGACGAAACGAGGCCTGCTGAAGTCGCACGAGTCGAATGGGGCGGGGATACGGGCCTTTTCCTCGTCACCGGTCAATCTCTCCAATGGGACGGGTCAAGCATGATGGAATCAAGCGCTTGGAGTATTGCAGATACACCTACTCCAGGCGAAGCTTGATTCATACCCTTACGCGGGATTGTTTTTACTCGTTTGTTGCGGACAGTTCATCAACCACCGGCTGTTCCTATGGTTCGTTCCCATGCAACCTACAACCGTTTACACCCGAGACCGGTGCGTAACCGGTATCCACGGATTGGATGAGATTCTTCGGGGTGGCATCCCTTACGGGTCAACGGTTCTTGCCGCAGGAACTTGCGGGTCTGGTAAGACCACTCTTGGAATGGAATTCCTCGTCCGCGGGGCACTCGCCGGTGAAGCATGCGCTCATTTTACAGCAACCGAACCGTCCGTGAAATTGCTTGAAAACATACGCCAATATGCATTTTTTGATATGAATATGGTCGATTCCGGCCTCATCAACGTTTTTGACATGGACGTGTTGTATTCTTGGCTTGGTTTGGACAAAGCATCCTTTGAACTCGAGGACGTACACGCACTGATTAAGGCAATTGTGGACATCGTGAATACCATTGGTGTTACTCGGCTCGTCATCGACTCGGTAACTACGCTTTGTTACAAAATTAAGTC
>CAXAHZ010000335.1:0-1507 GCA_963968875.1 uncultured euryarchaeote | reverse complement strand
AATTCCCAGATTGAATACGATGTTCTCGGACTTACTGAATTCTGGAACAATCATTCCTCAGCAGTTACCGTAGCCGGTCATGCGACCAGTGATTTGTTTAAGTGGTCCAAGAGATTCCTAGGCGAGGACAATGTAAGATTCACTTGGCTGCTGACTCCACGTTCAGCTGATGGTGATGCTGCCTGGATGCCATATGCTGTCCTTGGGATCGGTTTTACAACAACGGTCGCTATGATGGCGGTTCTTGGGCGAGAAAACATAGGTCCACTTGCGCCTCATTTCGGGAAGGGCAAGACTCAGGAAAAACAACCGTATACAGACGAGATGAAGCGAAGCCTTGATGCCGAGGAGTAACCGAGATTCATTACGAGGCTACCTGTATGGGCGACGAGGACATCACCATGGACCCTTGGGGCAGTGCGCAGTCCACCGATTACGGGCGTATTATTGACCAATTCGGCCTAACTCCACTGAATCCATCAACCGTCTCGGACCCGTCTAAACTTCATCGACGTGGAATTATTTTTGCTCATAGGGATCTGGACGTTGTACAAGAAGCCCAACGCAAAGGAGATCCGTTTGGAGTTCTTACAGGATTGATGCCGAGTGGACAGATGCACCTCGGGCACTCGATGGTTATTGAACAGGTAAAATGGTTCCAACAACATGGCGGCGACGTTACCATCGCCGTTGCCGATTTAGAGAGTCAAGCGACCCGTGGTGTAAGTCTTGAAAAAGGCCGTGAAATCGCTCTTAGAGAATACATTTCGAACTATGCAGCATTGGGCCTTGATCCGGAGAAGACAAACGTATACTTCCAGTCACGTAGGCCCGTTGTCCAACGATTAGGTTTTCAACTCGGTAAGCGTACCAATCTCAACGAATTTGAAGCCATTTATGGTTTCAATGGTGAGACAAACCTCGCTCATGTCCAAGCACCACTTGTCCAAGTAGGGGATATCTTACATCCGCAAACGGAGGAATTCGGCGGTTTGAGGCCGATTGTCGTACCGGTAGGGGTTGACCAAGACCCGCATCTAAGGTTGACTCGCGGATTGGCCAACAAAACAAATTGGTTCAATCTCAAAGATGCATCATCACGAGGATTGAGCATCAGCCTTTCAATTCACGATGAAAATGCAGGGGTCTTTGGACAAATGCCAAACGGCCGAATTGATCGCTCAAAGGTAGAAACCGTCTTCTCAAGGATTGTAGACCGATTGAAGAATCTTGGTTTTTCCGACATCATGTCAAGTCCCAAACAGGGTACTGTTCATGTTCCCTCTGCTACAATGCGAGACCGCCACGCAATACGCATGGCTCTCTTATCCCTGGAAAGAGAGTTAGGGGGACCGGGTCTGTTAGCTCCTTCATCTACATACCACCATTTCGCGGTTGGAATGACCGGCGATAAAATGAGCAGCAGCAAACCAAAAACTACGTTGTTTTTGAGCGATGACATCAAATCGGTTGAAAAGAAAATCAAACGCGCTTTTTCTGGCAGTCA
>CAXAHZ010000334.1:0-1528 GCA_963968875.1 uncultured euryarchaeote | reverse complement strand
GCAAAACCCTGACGGTTGGACTAAAGAAATCAATATCGGACATTCATGAACGGCTTTCAATCCTCACAAGCGGTCATGAAGGTTGTCCTTTGCCAACGAACGAATCAGAATTATTGGTTTGGTGGTCCAATGCACCACCAAGTCACTCCGACTCGCTTTGATGCTCTGATTTAACAAGACTGAACCGCGAATTGCCTGGCAAAATTACTGCGCCTGCTTCCGTGAATAATTGAGCTCGGGATGAAAACATGCCGCACATCAAAACCCCAAGCCCAAATCCGAATGGAAGACCGGTGAGGACACGTTTGAAATTTGTTGATTCATACGATGTCAAAAGTTGGTAGAACCCATCGAACAACATTGGTGTACAAAGCAACAAGCCGAAACCAAACCAAGCAATGAAACGGCGGTCATTCTGATACACCTTCTGGAGCATGGATTCCGGGAGCACTGAAAGGCAGGTATCCTTCACTGTCCAACGGTTCCAGCCACGGCGAGTGAACAATAAACCACCAAGAAACAATCCTAAAAATATGCCAAGATCTCTCGTGCAAAATGGGGTTTGATTTTCATTAAATTCAAGCGAACGTTCATACTTTTGATGGCAATTTAAGTCGCCAAATGCATAAATGAAACCAGCGTATAGATTCATCTCACTCCAAGCATATCCTTGATTGAGAGATGTTTCATCATCACCGTTAAATTGGGCAGATGTAGGTTCATTTCCGGACGAACCCCAGCCATCTTGTGAATAGAAATCAATCGCATTTGCTCGTCCTTCAACACCTTGAACCGTCCCTGGAGCGAGCGTAAGGGGTGCAATGAAAAAGGAAAGCACCAAAAATCCGGAGATGCCCAAAACCCACCAACCGATTTTTGATTCCCGGGAACGGTCTTGTAATCCGTTGCGCTCCATGTTGATGCGTCGTTGATGGTATCTATTGATTTATTCCTACTTTGAGGCAAGCCTTCAATTCAAATGCCTATCACGCATTTGCATGGCTGAGGAACTTCCACCCCGTATCGGCCTCATCACTGGCTTACAAGCCGGAGCCTTCATTGGTCTTTTTCTCGGATTCTCTCTTGCAGTTGTTTCAGCGCTGACGGATCCCGATGCCTTGGTAAGATTGGTTCAACTCATGTGCCTAACACCGGTCATTTGTGGCCTCCTTTTGGGTCCTTTCCTTGGTTGGCGCCGGGCTCCTTTTTTCAGTAAAGATGACCCGCTAGATGAAGCAAGAGACCTTCTTGAGCCGTTTAATGAAGGGCAAGGAAAATGGAGAGTACTCAGCCATGTAAGAGGTGATGGCCGAGCCGTTCGTATAGACTTACACAATTCGTCACAACCTCTAGGCATCGTCAAGGCCACATTGGACATGACTGGAAAACATACAGTCCGTTACATTGTTGGCAGAGGTGAACAACGCAGCCGCAATCCGATGCTCCGCAATCAAGTATTGAGTTATATCGAGCAACATATCCCACTCAATCGCCGAAGAAGGACCTCTTCATCGGTTGAAGTTCTGCC
>CAXAHZ010000333.1:0-1538 GCA_963968875.1 uncultured euryarchaeote | reverse complement strand
CTCGCTGAAGATTCTTGTTAGTTCATGTCTTCTTTGGAAAATACTGCCGGGTCAGGGCCAACCGGTAGTTCTTGTAATTCCGATTCAGTGAGTTCTCTTTCAACGGTGTTTGCATGCAGTATCATTGAATGACCGTGTGGGTCAAGTAATTCCATGGTGATGGTTTCAATCGTTGTTGGCTCTTTTAGGGATTCAATCCTAGCAAGCATTTCGTTGAGGGTAGAAAGTTCTGTGATCAGCTCTTCCCTTATTTCGGAGGAGTTAGCATCAATAATTTCTTTTTCATGCCCTCTTTTGACCAAATTGATGATCTCAACAAACCGATTCAAAACACCTTCTACGTTTGAAACATAACCAGTTGAGTTGCTTCCTGGATTGACCTGGAGGTCAAGTTCAGGTAGGCGGACAGTGCATGAAGAAGAACGAACAACTCGAGCACTCAAGATGTCAGGCGAGTCGATAAGAACCGAGCATCCACCTGGTTTCTTTCCCTCTGCTGGGATGAAATCGGTTTGCCTCCACCCACAATCCTGGCATTGAACGGTGACTTGGGTGTGTTCTCCAAAGTAAGGGATTTCATCAACATGAGCAATCATGCTCACATTTCCGCTCGCATTGCATATTGGGCACGGAATGTCAATGGATTGCTCGTCCATCAATTCACGCCCGTAAACTCGCTGCGTTCAACTGCAAAGCCTTCCATATCGGTCCCTTTCAGTCCTCGGCAACCCTCCGGTAGTAGCATCAAGCGAGTCTCAGTCATCTGAATAATTTGGCCTTGGAGGTCACCTTCGATAAAGGTGTGAAGCCAGTTCAATGCTTGTGTGAATTCAGTTGTTCTCTTTATCAGGCGTTTCATTTCAACAATACAGGCATGCCCATCAGCCACCCAATCCATGAGTTGATGGCAACCCGTCAAATCGTGTAAGGTAGCGTTATGCAATACCATTCCTCCTTCTTGGAGAGGAACGGGTGCGTTTGGGTAGAGTGTATTGAGGTCGTGGTAAATCATGGAGGATGTTGGTGAACGGCTTGTATTTTCTTGCTCAGAACTTGGCATTATGAACCGGCGTAATTGGTCATCATCTGCTCGTATCATGTCGCTTTTAGGTTCAGATAATTTTGCTTCCGCTTGTTCCAAGAGGTCAAGGTTAGGCATTGAAGGAACAACGGGAGATTCCTCTCTAGAGGAGGGCAGAAGCTCATTCGGAGAGCCCGAGAAGCGGTCAAGGGATGACTGTGCTTCGTCCGGAACCTTTTGTTTCTTTCTTCGCACATTTACACGTTGTTACAGGTGCTTCATCAACACTCCCCTTGAATCATGGTAAAACATGCAGATATCGGGGTTTTCTGACCGGCACCGAAATTTGGTGAACTTGATAAAGGACGTGAACGGCCGTATCTTAGAGCCTCAAGGTTCAAAGAGTGTCAACGGAAGGGAAAATCATGACCGAACAACAAGGCGTCCTAAAAACCGGAACAAGTACTGTAGGAATCACGTTCAAAGGAGGTGTCGTCGTTGGAGCAGATCACCGAGC
>CAXAHZ010000332.1:0-1540 GCA_963968875.1 uncultured euryarchaeote | reverse complement strand
CGAAGATTCCTGGTTCGTATCAAAAGCCTTGGATGCTTACAGAAGGTGGGCTCCTACCGTGGGTATTGAAGCGGTATTGGACCTCACCAGTCATCCATCGGTTAATGTTCGTCGTTGTGGTGCAAACCTCCTTGACTCATTGGAATCAGATTCGGTCTCGACCGCTATCATCATGCTCGATGATGAGGACTCGGTGGTGCGGAGAAAGGCAGCTGATGCTCTCCTCAACCATGGAGACGAGGAGGCGATCGGTGCAATGCACAGCCATACAAACGATACACTGCGGAGTCTCGCCATGCGTCACCATTCATGCTCAAAGAAGCAATTGATTGGCGGCCTCAAAGATACTTCATCTGTGGTTCAAGTTGAGGCGTTGCGTAACCTATTGAATCGGGATGAACCAGTTGATATCGCTCTCATAGAACCATTTTACAATCTTCAATCAGAAGTCGTGAATCTATTCCTCTACATCGCGAAACATTCCCCGGAGGGACTTCCATCGCTAACAAAAAAACTCGGCCCGCGACATTTTCACGACATTACGAAGCATTTGCGAGCCAATGTACACTCATCCAGTGATATGCTCATACAGACTCTACTTGAATCAAATATGTATTCAATTGTCACCCGGTGGTTGATTCACATAGGGGCCGATGAAGATGAATTGCGATGGTCCATGATTCGGAACGATGAGGTTGATATCATTGAACGTAGCAAATTGCTTGAACGACTGATCGGCCGAGCGGATGAAAACGAAGTGCAGGCCGAAGTTATCAATTTCATGGCTTCAAAGCCCCCAACCTTACTCATGGTGGCGTGCGAGAATCTATCAACTGCCGCAAATGAACTCGGCTCATGAGCGGAACGGATTCTGGCCTAGGCTTCTCTGCCGATGCCACACAAGGCGAACATCATCACTTGCATGTTGGTATTTCCATTGATGGTCCGTTCACAGGTAGAAAACTGACCATGAAGTTCCCACGATGGGTTCCCGGGTCATACTTTATTCGTGAACCCATGCAACATCTGTTTAATTTCACAGCCAAGACAAATACTGGGAAGGAGTTACGATGGAAAAGAGTTGGAGTTGATGGAATTGAAATATCTGTCCCAAAGGGAACGGCGACGGTTCAAACGGCCTACACCTTACTGGCTGCTGAACTAAGCGTTCGCTGCACCCATCTTGACCGAACACACTTGCACCTTATGCCCCCTTTTACATGGATGATGCCGGAAAAAGGAATTGCAAAAGAGAGATTGAATCAGAGCCACAACATTTCTCTTGAAGCGCCCTCTTCTTGGTCTCCCGCCACGCAATTTACGCCTTCAAAGCCATCAACGACCAAGGGAGAAGTGACCACATGGTATTATTCCACGCCAGATAGAGATTGCTTTTGGGATGGGATCATGGAATTGAACGAAAACGAACCGATAACCCATATTGTAGACGGGCGAACACATCACCTCAAGATATGGGATAGCGGGGGTCATCAACCCAACAATGAACGTCTTGATGTCTTCGTCGCAGATATGGAACGAG
>CAXAHZ010000331.1:0-1546 GCA_963968875.1 uncultured euryarchaeote | reverse complement strand
GTGACATGGTTGGAATGCTGGGAAATATCCCGGCCATGGTTTGTTGACCCAGATGCAGCTAAATTTTCCATGAATGCGATTCACCCAGATCACTGGTTTCAAGGAGAATACGATCTCGTATACTCTTGGAATGGAACGGTTACTATTGTCGACCTAAAAGCAAGTCTCGGCGCCAATGACAGGTCAGGTGATTACGTACACCAACTTCGTATGTATGCCATGTTATGGTACATCACCCACGGTCGTGATGAAGCGGTTGCTTCTCTCCAAATCTGGTATCTCGGTCATCCTTCAATAAAAGACATAGAACTTCCAACAACGGATGAATTGAACGCCATGGAAGGAGAATTGAAGGCTATGTGGGTCAATCTGAAACAAGAACAACCGACTCGTGATGATTGTCCTCCTGAACCTGCCCCGATGCGAGGGTTTGCTCCTGGCGGGAAACCAAAGCACGCTCCGAAAATGATCCGCTGTGACCGTTGTGACTGGAGTGAAGTTTGTCCCTCAGGAAATGGTTCAGATGAGCCAGTACTCGAGAACTCTCTTCAATTACCTGGATTTTCGGGCATGACTCGTATTGATGCAATCGGTTCATTAAATCCAAGAGCAAGTATACGCGGTGAATTGTTTAGTGTGAGTCTTACAACAGGGGATAAACCTCCTAAATTACTCATCCAACAGGGGCATTATTTTGCAAACATTAACATCATTTCACAAGACCATCACGACGGTGGTAAAACTTGGCCTGAAGGCCTCAAAAAGGGAGATGAAGTTTTGGTGGAGGATGCAATCTTTTCAACCAATTGGAAAGGAGAGATTGTTTTGAAGATTGATCCTTTTGCCCGAGTGGTTCTGGATGACAGTCCCCTTGATGACTCTCATGACCTCATGGCTTACAAAGCCAAAAGAAACGTAGGTGGGCGAGTGGTTTACACCTATCAAAAAAGTGGGGTCGGCCGTAACGGTAAGACTTGGCGCCGTCGTGGTCTAATGTTGATGGACCATACGGGCGCCATGAAGATTGAAGGCTGGTTTGACGATTGGAACAACCAATACGACATGGTGGAGCCCGGCGATGTTATTGTTTTAGCAAATATCGGACTTGATGCTTGGGCTACTGAGACGAGAGGCGACTATTCCAGACAATCTCGCCTCCAAATCACACATCGTGTGGAGCGGTCATCCTCCTGATGAGATTGTTGTAACGAGTAATTTGATGTCCTTGGTTAATTTTGTTGAATGGGGCAATACCGTCCCATCATAACTCACGATCACCATTGAAGGAAGTATTTCACAAGCGGTGAGTGCCTGTCGAACCGTGGTTCCGCTTTCAAATGATGCTGAAATGTCAACATCCCTTCCGTGAAAGTATACTTCCATGAGACGGCTACACATCATCATGCTTATGACGGTCGCGCAGAAGCCCTGTGACGGAGCCGAGGTCGCATAGCCCGGTATTGCGGTGGATTCGAAATCCACTGTCCCTTGGACGCGGGGGTTCAAATCCCTCTCTCGGCGCTCCTGTACCGACGATACCTCGTTA
>CAXAHZ010000330.1:0-1558 GCA_963968875.1 uncultured euryarchaeote | reverse complement strand
GCTCGATGTTTGAGCGCTTAACTTCACAATCCTTCTAAGCCTAAGAATGCATTCGGAGCATTACGCCTACTCTTCTGAGCTCTGCTGCCTTCAGCAGGGTCATGAAATGCTTTGCAGCATCCGCTACACCACCATCCAGAGGTTCATCGTATGATGCAGTCCACGTTCTGCTCGATAAATTCCTTCGTAGTACTTTAACATCCTCCGATGTTAGAAATCCTTTGATGCTCAAGCCTCCAAATCCGTCCTCAAAATTGCTATGGCCGATGTGTTGGTCGCTGCAATTTGTGGTGAGTTTCGTTAACAACGAAACAATGCTGTCGTATATGTCGCTACCGTCGTTCTCCGTTAAGGCCCGATTGGGTCGAATGTAGGTGAGGAAGTAACCGAGAAGTGAACCGTCATCCCAGGGGAATCGTCCAAATCGCTCTCTCGTTAAAAATTCACCAAGTGGAAGCGGGCGCCCATCTTTACCGAGCTCTATTGTGCTGGTGAACAAAAGGGTGGAATCATCCCATTGAATTTCAGACCTTGATTCAGGTGTCGTTATTCCCTGTGAACTAAGACGCTGAACAAGCGAGGCATTATCCTCAACAATTTTTTTCCATATCGGGTTATCTCCGTGGGTTTGATCACTAAGAGCGCTCACAATTTTCTCGGCCAACTCCCCATTACACGCATCCAATGTGTAGAATGGGGTCGTGGAGGCCAAAGGGAGTTCGTCCATGATTCCCTGCCCCTGCCTGACGGTCATAAGGGCTTGGTTTCAGGTGCCTCACTTGCCGAAGAATCGATTCATACGGTCCTCGAGTGGTTCACTTGGCTCAGCTTGCTCTCCGTCTCCAAGTTCTGACCGCAATGAAGCAAGTCTTCCACTTGCTGTATCATCCTCTTCAACCGGTGCCTCAAATACCTCAATATTGGTAGGGAGTAACTCTTCATCAATTTCAATAGGCGTCTCAAGGTCAATGTTCTCTTCCACGATACTGATTGCATCAATCTCTTCAATTACCTCTTCAATTTCGTCCTCTTTCTTTGCTGCTTCATCTAACTTCAAGGGATCTTTTGACGTTGATTCTTGCATCCCCTCTTCTCGTTTCTGACGTGGGGCGATGAGCCCACCAAACCAAGCAAGAGCCAGTACTGCGGCTGCAATACCAACAATCCATCCCGCATCGCTGGAGGAGACGCTTAGAACATTGCTCGGTTGGTAATAGATGGATTTAGTGTTGTCATCTGGATCATCATCAACATCAAACGGTGTCTCGCATGCGATGGTTGCTGTAATCTCATCGTCTTTCTCCAAAACACCAGGGTCTTCAATAAAGAAGATTGGTGCAGTGTCTGAATTTGCTACATCAACATCATATTCTGTGGACCATCCACTGTCCGATTCCACTGAAAGCCGACAGGTGGAGGAGTCAAGCAATGTGTATCCAACTCTACTGATTCCAATCGTGATGGATCCATCACTGCTAAGGGAACTGATTCCCACATTCCAGTTTTCTTCTCGCGCAATGACATCTTGTTCTGTTACGCTTAATGTTCTTCCATACTG
>CAXAHZ010000329.1:0-1570 GCA_963968875.1 uncultured euryarchaeote | reverse complement strand
TGAATAAATGGTTCATTTCGGTGCATATTTTTTCAAACGTTCGCGAACCATCGCACAATTCCCAAAGGGTGCTGTTCATTCGGTCCAAAGGTCTTCTCAACTCTCTCGGAGCCCGTAGTATCCTTGCTACAATACGCTCAAAACGCTTAAAATTTTTTGATATGCGAAGGGTGACCAATCTACCCGTCACACCAATTTCCGAAGAAGCTCGTTCAATTTCGCCATGCCGAGCCCACCAAACTGGGACCCTGCAAGGATATTGCTGTGCAAGGGGGTGTTCAGATAATCCTGCAATTTCATCCATGAATATTCCTCAGAAATCGCTCCATGTCCATGCCACGAGGACGAGCATCGTTGCCGTTCCAAGGAGTGCGCAAACTTTTGTTGCCTGGATACGTTCAGTAAAATTACGAAGATACCAAGTTGCCACTCCAAAAAAAGCCACAAAAAACCATAACCCATACCATGCAGGTGGATAGGTCGCCATTAGTCTGTGCTGACTAGAGGGTTCCATCAAGGTATTGTTGTCCATAGTATGCCCATTGCTCATCAGTCCAACCCGGAGGGAGCCCTGTAGAGGGAATTGCTGGTGGATGAAGTTGTACCGGTGAAATCAACTCAGTTGATGATTGAACGATGTCGGGTTCGGGTGCAACAGTCTCTTCACTCGCTTGTGTACTGACGGGAGGTCCGCTTGTAGGTGGGCCACTCATCGCCTGAAGGGTTTCTTCCAATTCCAATATGTTCTCGTCATCATGAGGCGTTTTCCTCAAAAAGAACAGAGATAAAACGGCAAATACGAGCACGCCTAGACTCCCAGCGAGGATTTCGGTACTCGCAAATGAAGCATCTTCATTGGGTACTTCGAAACTTACTGAAACTGTTTGAGTCATTTCATGGTATCCGTCAATGCTACGAATTGTGAAGACAACATCTGCCTCAGATACTCCGTTAAGTCGCATTATTTCACAAAGTGATTGAGTCGTTTGTTTGTTGACATGACCTGGCGTTGACGTGAATTCCAGTCCTGTGTCGGGCACCAATATTTTGTCACATGTTACTTGCCAACCGTCCGGTGCATCTACCGTGAGGATCATGGATTCGTTAACGGTTGAAACAGATGTGTGATTGGCCCAAATGTTTGCGGGCAACCCATCGCCAACGGACTCGTTCGTCTCGCCGACAAAGGTAGCCTCAATTCGGCGTTGTTGGTCCAGTACAACGAGATGTTCAACAATTAGGGTAATTGGAAATCCGTTTTCATCTGTTGAACCCAGAATCTCATATTGAATTACAAATCGAGTATTCAATGTTGCATCTACTGGTACCAATACGTCCACGGATAGGTTCATGGCTTGACCTGCTAGTAGCGTTAGTTGTATGTCATCATCTAGGGCCATTTCTGAACCACCAATTGTTAGGAAACTCTTGATGTTTTGTAGAGAGGGAGTTGAGTATATGGTCGTACGTAAAGATAAGCGGTTATCAATCGTATTACCTCTATTCTCAATGTGGGCTTGAACGGATAAAACTCCACCAGCGCTGGTTGTGGTTGAACCAGAAATTAACG
>CAXAHZ010000328.1:0-1570 GCA_963968875.1 uncultured euryarchaeote | reverse complement strand
TGAATAAATGGTTCATTTCGGTGCATATTTTTTCAAACGTTCGCGAACCATCGCATAATTCCCAAAGAGTGCTGTTCATTCGGTCCAGAGGTCTTCTCAACTCTCTTGGAGCCCGTAGTATCCTTGCTACAATACGCTCAAATCGCTTGAAATTTTTGGATATGCGTAGGGTGACCAATCTACCCGTCACACCAATCTCCGAAGACGCTCGTTCAATTTCCCCATGCCGCGCCCACCAAACTGGGACCCTGCAAGGATATTGATGTGCAAGAGGGTGTTCAGATAATCCTGCAATTTCATCCATGACTATTCCTCAAAAATCGCTCCATGTCCATGCCACGAGGAGGAGCATCGTTGCCGTTCCAAGGAGTGCGCAAACTTTCGTTGCCTGTATACGTTCGGTAAAATTACGAAGATACCAAGTTGCCACTCCAAAAAAAGCAACAAAAAACCATAACCCATACCATGCAGGTGGATAGGTCGCCATTAACCTGTGCTAGTTAGAGGGTTCCATCAAGGTATTGTTGTCCATAGTATGCCCATTGCTCATCAGTCCAACCCGGAGGAAGCCCTGTAGAGGGAATTGTTGGTGGTTGAGGATGTACGGATGGAACCAACTCAGTTGATGATTGAACGATGTCGGGTTCGGGTGCAACAGCCTCTTCACTCGCTTGTGTACTGACGGGGGGTCCGCTTGTGGGTGGGCCACTCATCTCCTGAAGGGTTTCTTCCAATTCCAGTATGCTCTCGTCATCATGAGGTGTTTTCCTCAAAAAGAACAGAAGTAAAACAGCAAATACAATCACGCCTAGACTCCCAGCGATGATTTCGGTACTCGCAAAGGAACCATCTTCATTGGGTACTTCGAAACTTACTGAAACTGTTTGAGTCATTTCATGGTATCCGTCAATGCTACGAATTGTGAAGACAACATCTGCCTCAGATACTCCGTTAAGTCGCATTATTTCACAAAGTGATTGAGTCGTTTGTTTGTTGACATGACCTGGCGTTGACGTGAATTCCAGTCCTGTGTCGGGCACCAATATTTTGTCACATGTTACTTGCCAACCGTCCGGTGCATCTACCGTGAGGATCATGGATTCGTTAACGGTTGAAACAGATGTGTGATTGGCCCAGATATTTGCGGCCAACCCATCGCCCACGGACTCGTTTGTCTCGCCGATAAAAGTGGCCTCAATTCGGCGTTGTTGGTCCAGTACAACGAGATGTTCAACAATTAGGGTACTTGGAAATCCATTTTCATCTGTTGAACCCAGAATCTCATATTGAATTACAAATCGAGTATTTAATGTTGCATCTGCAGGTACCAATACGTCCACGGATAGGTTCATGCCTTGACCTGCAAGTATCGTTAGTGGTATGTCATCATCGAGAGCCATTTCTGATCCCCCAACTGTTAGGAAACTCTTGATGTTCTGTAGAGAGGGAGTCGAGTATATTGTCGTACGTAAGGATAAGCGGTTATCAATCGTATTACCTCTATTCTCAATGTGTGCTTGAACGGATAAAACTCCACCAGCGCTGGTTGTGGTTGAACCAGAAATTAACG
>CAXAHZ010000327.1:0-1585 GCA_963968875.1 uncultured euryarchaeote | reverse complement strand
TGGAAATAGACCTGGACTAAAGTCTGTTCAGGAGTGCTTAACCATTGCCATTCAAGAGTATCCCCAATGTTGGCATCAACGACCATGTATTCGTCCGCTGTTGTATTGATGATGCCGGTGTGGAGTGCATCAAGGAATTTAGTTTCGTCAATGACTGACGCTAAAGTCCCGCTTTGAGTGTTCATGCACTCCGAGGGGCTTGTACAAATCCCTACTGTGCTGGAAGGATGGTCATTTTGCGGACTTGGTCGGACGATGGCGTGCGTCTCAAAGAAATCGTGCTGCAATGTGAACCGGATGGTTTCGGTTTGAGATGATTCAATGTTGATCTCTACATCCCCTGAACGTGTGACCTGAAGGATAAGGTTTGATGAGCCGGATGTATTTTCATTTTCTGCAATGATGTTGGCAGTGCACGCTTCACAATCAAGCGATAGAAGAATAAAATCATCCTTTTGTACGACGATTGAAGTTTCGTAGGTGGTGCTTTCATCCAACGTGACTACGGTGACTCTTCCATCGGTGACATGCGACTCATGACCTTCTGCTTGTATGAGAGGTAAAAGGGAACTCAGGAACAGGAGTCCCAAGACGAGGCCAAGTGGCAGCGAACTTTTCCTTCCCATGGAATTGGGGTATGGCCGGAGTCTTTCAAACCCACGGCTCTTTCTTGTTCAAACCCTTGAAGAAGCGAAGGCGATAGCGTGTACCATGACGGCCCCACTTGCACGCACCGTGCTTCATCGCCTCCGTTTTGCGAGAAGTTGGGGGCTGGGTGATCGGAAGGCCCCTTCCGCTACGACTCCAAGTCTCATCAGAATGGATGGTGACCCTCAGGTTGGGATATCCTATGCTTGCTTCGAGATGAAGAAAACAAATGAACTCCCAGCACGTCTACAACTCTGTGCATTGGGTCCATTCTCACCACCAAGTTTTGACATTGATGCTCCACGATACGACGTCAACATCGGACACGTTTTACCTCCTTCTTTAGAAGAAGCAAATGCGGGTGAAGAACAGGGAACTTCTCCTCTTCTCCCTGTATCATGGCAACGAATGAACCACGATCAATCGTTAATGGAAGAATCACTCAGCCCGGAGATTGTTGTTCTTACTGATGCGGTCCAACTGGCCGCACAACCTCGCAAATTGGTCGATGCACTGATTGTTTTGAAGAAACAATTTCCTGGTGCGCTGATCTGGACCCCTGGCCTTGGCGGACCTGATAATCTTGCAGTTCTCGCTTGGATGGGTGTGGATTTGTTTGACATGGGGAGAAGTCACGAAGCGTCAGCCGCAGGAGCTCTGCTCACCATGTTGGGTCCGCGTTTTCCCTTAAGCCACGAATCGGCGCACATGGATTCTCAATCAACACATTGGGTGCAGGCTCTGGACGAGGTTCGCTCATCGATCGCTAGCGGCACGTTGCGAACCCTTGCTGAACGGCAAACCCTATCCAGTCCCCGCTTGGTTGAACATTTACGACATCACGACCAAGCCTCCGCTGATGTACTGGGGCTTCTCACATCTCATGTTTCAAAGGAAACTCGGTTTCCATGCTATTCCGCCCCGATGTTAGGAGAAC
>CAXAHZ010000326.1:0-1587 GCA_963968875.1 uncultured euryarchaeote | reverse complement strand
GTGTAGAGGATGTCAACGGTAAGGACGTTTTCAAACTGAGTGATGACGTCAATGTCAATGGAAGTGTCGTCGCCTCCGAAGGATGCTGCCTCATTCCAATCGGTAAGGAGAACGCCGTCAAAGAGAATTCCGTGTCGCAGAACGACGTCGCTGGTCCGACTCCAAACCTGAACGTCGGTTCCGTTTCCGTCTTGAATGGTTTGCATGGTCACGTCTTCAGTTTGGTGAACGTAGACGTTGGTTGAGCCGGTTGTCAATTGGCCGAGGTCCAAATTGAATCCGGCACCTTCCGCATCGTCCATAATTTCAGTAAGCAACTCATCGATGTGAAGGCCGCTCACGTTTGCGAAATCGTCGTCCAAACTTTGCCAATCGTATTCTACACCATAGTAGAATTCGGATGGGCTTGACGGCTGGGCTTGAACCATGGCAATGGGGGCAAGAGCAGTCAGCAAGAGAAGGGTCACAAGCAGGCCAGATTGGGGTCGTCGGTCAACGGACATTAAGTAGCCGTGCGTTTTTGTGCATATTAACTCTATCGTCAACCGAAGTCCGACATTATTTGCGGATGCTTCTGCGATTTTTGCAGACTTGAACAAAATTTTCAAACATTTCTTTCCCGAATTCGGAGTCGTTCACTTCTGGATGGAACTGAAGCCCGAAACGGTCGCCATTTTTGTTCTCCATCCCTTGTACTTCACATGATGGGCTGCTTGCTGTGATGAAAAATTCAGCCGGAACTTCATGCACTTCATCGTTGTGAGATTCCCACACTGTTTGTATCTCGTTGGTGCCTGCAAAAATCTTGCCGCCGCCGTTGATAAGATTAATTTCCATGGCTCCGAACTCTGGCTTTGGAGATTCTCGGGCATCCCCTCCATAGTGGCGCGCCATGAATTGATGGCCGGCGCAAATGCCTAAGATCGGTATGTCCAACCCCAAGAATGCTTCACAATTCCCCAGTTCACCGGTCAATCCAACTCGCGCTGCTCCCCCTGAAAGAATGAGCCCGTCAAGTTCCCTGATTTCGCTTATAGGGGTGGTGTTTTCAATGATTTTTGTGTCCACTTTGAGATAGCGCAACATGCGCCATTCCCGATGCGTCCATTGCCCACCGTTGTCTACGACATCAATAACGAGAGGTTGTTCGGACATCGCTTTCACCTTGCTTTCATGCGGTGGAAGGACGACCATGAACATGCCGATGGTTGCATCATCTCGTGGAGGCATGCTGTCCGAGTTGGACGAGGGAGGCGGGCATCCTCGATTTAGCTAAGGGCAATAGCAACAACTTGTTTGGAGAATGTAGCCCTGCAGGGCGTTTGCCAAAAAGCGAGGGTAATTTCAGCGGCGATGATGGACCATCACTATACCACAAACACGGCACCAAACTTTCGTACCGTCCTTACGGGGCGTTACGCCAGCGATGTCGATGTTCGTCCCGCATTCGCATTTCACGATGTTGTCCATGGGTATCCGAAGCGGGCGGGCTTCATGAAGTGAACGCTTCATTCATATTGTGAAGCGGCATTCAAACGAAACGAAGCACTTGGTGCTTGAGAAGCCCTTTATCTCCGAAAGTTCAAC
>CAXAHZ010000325.1:0-1587 GCA_963968875.1 uncultured euryarchaeote | reverse complement strand
CTTGAGAGTTCATCAACGATGGTTATTGTCCCTTCTTGGGCCGAACGAGAAAGCGGATTAAGGTCAATGACAATAACGGTCTTTCCCATTTCCAATAACGCTTTACAACGGTCACCGTCTTCAAGGGGGACCAGAATGACATCACAGTCGAGAATCCCTTCTTTGTGGCATGCGGCGCGTGGACCTTCGAGGCCAGGAATGCGAGCATTTGGGGCATGTCCAAGGACCGTAACATCCAGGCCCAACACCTCGTTACGTTCGGATATATGCCCAAGTATTGCCTCCATACGTTCAGGCGTTCTGTAAAATATATTGACTTCTAGAGGGCAATCGAGAACATCAGCGAGCTTTAACATTTCATCGGTTGCGAGTGCAGCAACGTTTCCGTTGACACTTAGGACAAGCCGCTCACCTTGCATCATGCATGCAAGAGCATGGCGTGTTGCTTTGAGAGCACTGGGCGTCGTCACTTCTCCGAGCAGATAGTCAAATGCCTCACCCCGGCCATGAGCGATCATCGCACTGTCAGCCAGCATCCCTTTGGCTTGAGCGACTTCAAGTCGATGTCGCATCAGCAATGAAGCATAACGTGGATGACTCGGGTCTGCGGCGATTTCTTCCATGCGATCTCCTCACAAGCCCTGAGCGAGCATGCTGATGTCCAGCGGCTTGACGCCTCGGTTGATGGCACTGGTTGAGACCACATCAAGGCCACATTCTCTCCAAGCCTCCAAGTTATCGAAGGTAATGCCTCCACTGGCTTCCAACACAACGTGCTGGCGGAGTTCTTGTTCGGATAATTGGTCCGATACCGACTTGCAAGCCTCAGGGGTGAAGTTATCCAACATAACGACGAGTCGATCCACTCCTTCTTGGCGTCGCTGAGACCATACCATTGCAGCCATCATCGCTTCTTTTTCCGTTCGTACCTCAACTTCAAGAAACGCTCCAACCGCAGAGCAGTCAACAGTTTGTAAAAACGCAACCAAGCGATGCTCGTGCGAATCCAATTCCTGATGCATGTTGGCAAGGTCGTTTTCCTTGATCATCATCGCATCTGTCTTAAACAAGCGATGGGAAAGTCCCCCTCCCATATGAACTGCCCATTTGTCCAACAAACCCCATACCGTCTTTCGGGTGCATGCGATCTGTCTTGGAGCGATGGCAGACCATCGCTTTGCATTCGTGGCAATCCCTGAGAGTTGACCGAGCATATTGAGAATCGGACGTTCTATGGCGAAGAGGCTGTCTTGGTCACCCGTAAGGCTGGCGATTTCATCGCCTTCTGAGACACGTTTCCCATCTCCTGCAAACCAAGATACTCGCACGGAGGGTGCCCAGATTTGAATCATATAATCAACAGCAGCACAACCCACTACCAAACCATCTTCACGGGCAACAATGATCGCTTCGGTTTGTTCGGTATGGCTTGAAAGCGGCATATCGATGCCATCGTCTCCGACCATGGCGTTGACCCAGCGGTCAATACTTGCTAGCAATTTACGGCTCGCACCATTTTCCACAGTCCACAATTCATGGCCCCGGTCATGGGGGATGGATTGTTCATCGGCCATGAATAACGCAGTG
>CAXAHZ010000324.1:0-1588 GCA_963968875.1 uncultured euryarchaeote | reverse complement strand
TGCGTCGGTCACCGTCTCGGCGAGCACCGGGACGGCCTCCTGTGCCACCAGGGCGTGGAGCTTCGCAACGATTGCAAACTTGACGGAATGCAAAATTGGAGTTTTTGCACTCAGGGCAGGTCCAATCATTGTCGTTGTAAATCTCTTGACGATTGTTGTTATCACGTCGGTCAAACCGTCCGCTATCACGTTGTGGGCGACGGTCTGAACGCCCTCCGTCACCACGAGAGTCTCCTCGGCCACCCGGACGAGGCGCCTCACAGCGATTGCATACCTTGCGGAATGCAAAATTGGAGTTTTTACACTCAGGGCAGGTCCAATCGTTGTCGGTAAACGAGGAGCGTTGATCCCCTCTATCGCCTCGAGAGTCTCTACGAGAGTCGCTTCTCCGGTCGTTTCCTCCACGGTTTCGGGAATCGCCAGAATCGCGTGAATCGCGTCGGAATTTTTCTCGGTCTTGACGGGGTTTTTTTGCCCGAATCGTCACGTGAGACCCTACAATATCTTCCATGTTGAGTTGACGGTCGAGATGACCAATGTGTGCCATGGGTTTGTCTGTAGAGCCCAATACTCCATCGACCTTACCCACATACGTGCCGTTTTCTGCTAGGATTAGAATTGCATCAAGCGATGGTGATGAACCCTCAAATCGGACTAGAAGTCCGCCTTCATGACTTTGTGACTCAATGGTGCCGGTAAACATGGTCTCCCCATTCAAAACCCAAAGCCTTCCCCTTTTGGTTGTGTCGGTTCATTCATCGGTGCGCCGACCGAGAAGGGCTGCGATACCAACCATGGAAATTACTGCTAGCAATGATAGAGACGGAAGAGCAGTGTCCTCTGCAGGTGCAATGTTGACCGTTTGGTCATCTCCGAGCGTTGGAGGGTTAACTCCCACAGTAAGGCTGGTACTTGCTCCAGACTCATCGGTTGCCGTGATGACAACATCGTAATTCTCTAGATCGTTGGCCATGCAAATGGCAATTGAAACATCAACACGCCAGTTGATGTTGTCTTGGGTGAATCCTGATGTTTGGGCCCCGCAAATGGTCAATGCCAGTGTAACTGCTTCAAGATCGGGGTCTGAGGCAAGCCCAATCAATTCAAATTCAATTCCGCTTGCATCCCATGTTGCGTTGTTACCATCAAAATTGATGGCAACTGAAAGTTCAGGTGCTGAATTCGGCTTGATGGTTCCTAGGTCGACAATGAAGGGGTAGGGCAGCATGTTGGTGGCTTGTGCCTCGCCGGCAATGGAGAAGCTTCCGGGCCGGATTCCCTCAAGAGAAATGGTAACGTCTGTTCCAGCAGTACCCGAAACCGAAGCAGTTGCATCGTCTAGACCTTCATATCCATCTTGGAGGGCATGAGGGTAAATGATAAACTGGTCGATAAACCCTGCTGGAGTCACCGTCATTACTACGGATTTGCCGTCTTCACTCACCACAGCAGTTGAAGTGAACAGCGTACCGAATTCCCATGTTCGTGTATCGTTTTCATCGGTTGCACCGAGGGGGTCAACAGGAGCGCATGTCGCTTTTGCACTGGATGAGTCAGCAGGTTGACTAACAAAGAAATCTCCTAGAAC
>CAXAHZ010000323.1:0-1601 GCA_963968875.1 uncultured euryarchaeote | reverse complement strand
ACAAGAATTATCTCTTGCGAATGGCCTTATGTTCGTCGCTAAGGTTCTCGTTGCGATGTTTGCAGTTCTGGGACTGAGCCGAGTCCTCAATGATTCTGGATTCCAAAGTGCCCTTCTTGTTCAGATCCCAATTCTCTTTGCGGTGATGCTCGTACCTTTGTTCGTCCTTGAACGCCCGGGTGACAAACGCTTTCCTTGGAGCCCCTCTTCAGATGAATCAAGCAATAACGAAACCTCTGATGCAATGACCTTTGGTGAAATTTGGGGCGGCTTCCGTACGGCCGTCGCTGACAAGCCAGCACGTCTAGCTTTACTGCTTTGCACGGTCATGTGGATTGGCGGAGGCATGGGTACCGGTATGGGAATTATTGATTTCCAATGGGAATTCCTTTTCGTAGAGGAATTAAATTGGGAATCTCAAAAGTATCTTGATACAAAGGGAGCGCCGGTGTTCTTGATGACCATGCTTGGTTTCCTGGTTGGAGGCCTTCTTGGTTCTAAATTCGGTGCGCACCGAACATTAACCTACGCCGTGGGTATTGGTACGGTGATGACCGTCCTTTGGTCAGTTTCACGCTCAATGTGGACCGATACATCGTTCATGACCCCTGCATGGCTACTTTGGACCCTGGTATGGGCCATTGTTGGTGCTAATCTCTTGGCGTTTTTGATGTCAATCACGACGAAGGATATCGGTGGGACTCAGTTCTCAATATACATGACGCTCATCAATGTTGGTGCATTTGCAGGCAATGCACTCTCCCCGCAACTTCTTGATTTAGTAGGTGGTAGTTTCCCTAATCTTTTCCTCGCAGGGGCTGTATTCCAAGCCATTGTATTGTTTGTTCTTCTGCAATTTGATTCAGAGGAACTCACTGCTTCTGGGGAGAGTACATCTGTACCTGGTGGGACTGAAGAGGCATAAGCAAGAATAGACTTTCTTCAAAGAATATGTAACGGTGAGATCATGAATCTTGAAAATGCAGCAAACCTTGGCGAGGCTCTGAGCGGCCTTGCCATCATGTTCACGCTTCTTTTTGGTCTTCGTCAGGTGATAGAGGTCAATCGAAATCGCCGTTTTGAAATTTCCCAGACCATCGCTACATCATTGGAAAACCCTCTGGTTCAACGAGGTTTTGCAACGTTTGGTAGTGTCATTACCAAAGAGTCAAGCCTTGAAGAGTTGATGGGGCTAACAAGGGAGCAAAAAGATGCGACCAATGCAGTCATTGTTCTGATGTCAAACCATGCCTTGATGACGTTTCACCGGAATCTTTCTTTTGACATCGTCTATTCCTTCTACAAGGGATACCTTTCACTCATTGGGCCAAGCATGCGACGCATGATGAAAATGATTGAATTTGGTTACTCCATGCATGAAGGCAGTAGCGTGACAGAGGAAGAGGGTATGGGGACGTTTCATTGGGTTCTATGGTTGCTTGACAGACTTGAAGCACATGAGGATGCGATGCAGCTAAAACCTCATCTCAACCAAACCGATTGGATGCCCTAAAGAGATAACAAAGACTCTCTAATTTGTTCTTAATTGGCCCTAAATCATCCAAGGCCATGGATTAGGGATGATTCCCAAAAGTTGCAAG
>CAXAHZ010000322.1:0-1609 GCA_963968875.1 uncultured euryarchaeote | reverse complement strand
CTTGCTCTGATTACAACCACATTCGCAGGAATTGGATTTGCAAACCCGTCAACGAATAGCGGAAACAGCAATATGGACCTATCGTTGGACTGGGACGCAGACATGATGTATCTCGCAATCGAATTTGACCCCGGCAACAATTCATCGTACTATCCTGCCATTGTTGCATATTACGAATTCATTGGTGAGACTATGTCACCTTTCTTGAACGGAACCATCACGTTGACTGAATACAATGAGCCTTCTGAACCTTACAACAACTACGTAGGCACCGTTTATGTAAACGAAAGTGACTTTCCCGATGATAGAGTATACTATGATCTAAACGTTGTAGTTTATGGCGTCAACGGGACCGTAAGCACCCCCCTCATGACTGAAATGAGCCAAGCGTGTATAGAAATCGACGATTATGGCTACGGTGCGGAATGCCAACCACAATCATATTACGATGCTGAGAGTGATTTTGAAGACATTGATGACAACATTGATGGCTATGTAAACTGGACCGAGTACATCACTTGGTACAACGATTACCTATTTGGAGACGAGGGCGAACAAGGTGAGCTGAACAGCACGGAAGAAAACAATACAATCGCAATGCTCTCCTCCTACGATTTAGGTTACAATGATGGCGATGTTACGGAAACTGCAAATGACAGCATGCTTCAATTCAATGAATTCTATGCTTTTTGGCTTAACATGTTCGGAGAGGAAGGGAGTTTTAGTCGTTTGTTTGAAATGTTTGATGAGAATGGTAATGGCAACATTTCAGCGGATGAATACCTTGATTTCTATGAAGATGAGTTTGGAGAGCCATTTGATGGCTTTCAAACAACCATGATAACCAACATCATTCTGGATCAAGACACCGATGGTAATGGAGAACTCAACCTAACCGAGTTCGGAGCATTCTTGGATGCCTTAGAATTTGAGTTCTACGATGATTACGAGATGGCAATGTTTGGAAGTGACACTGATCACAACGGTACTGTTTCCCTAACAGAACTCTCCGAAGGTTTCCTTTCCGGTAATGATGAGATGGCAAACAATACCACGATGAGCACCTTTTTCTCCAACCTTTTCAATTACAGCGATGTAGATTCTGACCAAGAACTCAACTCTTCCGAGTTTGAAGAGCTTTACATTGAATTAGATAAGCAAACTGGAATTGAATGTTACGAGGTCTTGGCTGGAGATTTAGCTGAGGAAGATGGAGAACTTGAAGGAGATGGATTTGAGCACTTCGGAATCAACAATACTGAATACCTTGAAGGAGATGTATTTGAGCACAACGGAACCTTCTGCGTAAATAACCAGATGGATTCTCAAGGAATGCTATGGTTGTTTGATACAAACAGCGACGGAAACCTCAGCTTGGAAGAAATCCTTGATTACCTGATGGTCTCAGCTAACGCAACCGATGATGAACTCCAAATGTTCGGATTCATCTTTGACAACCACGATTACGATAACACTGATTCGCTCGATGTCTTAGAATTTGCCGATTTCAGATCCTATATGGAAGTTCAAAATCAAACCTTTGTCCCAACCGATGAACAAGCTCTCGCTATGGTTGATACCAACGATGACGGGGTTCTCAACCTCACGG
>CAXAHZ010000321.1:0-1616 GCA_963968875.1 uncultured euryarchaeote | reverse complement strand
TTTTGATGCTGCTTGGAGTGTTTTTGAATGCTCAGGAATTGCTGAGTCTCAACACTCAGGATGCTGTTCTGCTCGGATTGGTCGGAACCACGGTCTTTGGATCAGCCATCTCAATGTCAGGAACCGTAATCGGGGATTACAAGAACAGCCTCTACATCGGAAACCGTCCATATCATATCTCTAAGGGAAACATCATGGGTGTTGTTCCCGGTGCAATCATCGGTGCTGGTGTAGCAATTTTCCTTTCCATTCAACTGGCAGAAGGTCGGATTAACCTCATCGCACCTCAAGCGAATGCCTTCGCTACATTTTCGGTTATCTTTGCGGAAGGAGAGGGTGACCTCATTCTACTTGCGCTTGGTTTCCTTCTCGGTATGTTCGTAGAATGGGCTACGGGAATGGGCACCTCGTTTGGATTGGGTATGTATCTCGATGTCCCTCACACGCTCCCGATGCTCATCGGTGGTGTTGCTCGTGATAACTGGGAAGACAAGAAATTGGCACCACGTATTGATGCGCTCAAAGAAAGCGAAGGAGCAACGGCCGCTGAGAAACAACGCGCCCTTATTCTCCTCAGCACGTTCATGGTCGCTGCAGGCCTGTTGACCGGTGAAGCCTTCTTTGGAACTGAATCCAGTATCCTTTCGTTCATCGATTCAATATGGTACGATGAAGCAGGTGACGGCAGAACCGTGATGGGAGTAGAAGATTTCCCGAATTCATTCGCATGGTACGGTATCCGAATGGCAGGACTTATCACCATTAACGTCGTTGTTGGTATAGGAATTTATCTGCTCTTCAAGCGAGCAGGCGTCATTGGCGGCGATAGCAAAGAAGCCATCCTGCAGGATTCCTGAGCGTGAAATCATGACTCAAGATGGTCCTGTGCCCACCTGGGTTTGGGTTCTATTGATAGCCGCTGTTTGCGGCGTATCCAGCGCTGGAGCATTGTTTCAACACGTTGGAGTAATCCCTCCACTGTTGCGTGCATCTTGGAGGTTACAATTAACCTCCATTGTCCTTGCTCCATTTGCTTTGTACCAATGGAGGGGAGCCTCAGCAGAGATCAAGACCATGTATTGGACAAAACGAAGTTGGTTGCTCATAGCAGCGAGTGGCCTTGCTTTGGCTGCCCATTTTGGAGCATGGGTTGCGAGTTTGGATGAAACATCTCTTACGCATTCGCTTCTCTTCGTCACCGCCCATCCACTGGTTATCGTTATTGGTATGCTCGTCCTTGTCAACGTTCACCCAAAGATTCGAAAACCACATGAAACTGAGATTTACGGAGCATTAATTTGTTTTTTGGGGGCAGGGATTGCTCTTCTTGACAACGGTCAATCCCAGGGTGATCAAACCGTAACGGTATACGGAGACGGACTTGCGTTTCTTGGTGCAGTGTTCGTGGTCGGCTACATTGTCGTAGGGCGCATCCTACGCACATGGATGCCCATTTTCCTTTATGCGTTCCCGGTTACACTGATCGGAGCGGTTGTTCTTATCCCATGTTCATATTTATTTGAGCCGAAATTCGATAAATACGGAGTTATGGGTTGGATTGAACCTGAGTTTTTCATATGGTTTCTGCTCCTAGCACTTATCGCAGGTCTCTTGGG
>CAXAHZ010000320.1:0-1616 GCA_963968875.1 uncultured euryarchaeote | reverse complement strand
CTAAGCGTCATCGATTACAGCGACGTTGGTGTTCTGATCAACAACTTGTCAGAGGAAAGTAGAACCATCGGATGGGCATTTATCGCCGCACGCAATATATCCCTTGATCGGGTCTTCATATTCAATGAAACAGGAACACCGGTTGGTGAAACGATCAACCGTGAAAAATTCAATACATACTTTGCCGCCCCGTTTCTTGAAATGTTACAAAACCGTTCCTCTGCAACTGAAATCAACTATCTTGTGACAACAAAAGGAATCCCGTTGCGGGTCTCCGGGGGCGATGATAAAGCAAGTTTTGATCAAGAACTGGCCCTACTTGGAGGGTCATACAACAGCTCAATCGGCGCCAACAATTGGTTTAATCACGACTATGGTCCGCTTGCCGGGAAGGAAATGGAACCGTTTACACGAGATAAATATGGCTTTTTCCTCGTCACAAGACTCACCGGGTATACGGTTGATACTGCACTTGAATTGATTGAACGGGCAAACAACAGTTTGGGTGAAAGAGGAACTTTTGTGCTGGATCTAGCCACCAATAGAAACGGGTCAGGTTACAAGTATTGGAACGACGACCTCTATGTTGCAAATGCTACCCTAAACGGTACGATGAATCTCCCCGTATATTTTGACGAAGAATCTGAATTTTTAACCAATATGTCCAATGTCATGGGTTATGCATCATGGGGCAGCAATGACGGGAATTGGGCAACCAACAGGATACCAAATTCAGGGTTTGACACGACAGACACAGCTTGGGGCATGGGCACCAGATATTGGGACCACACGCTTCCCGCAGTAAATTCTGATGAAGCTTTTTCTTGGCAGTATCAAACGGCGACAAAGGAAGGTGGTTCGGGCGCTCTCGAGGGTGCGCTTTCTCCCAACTGTACTGGCCAAGACGGGACTGCAACTGCAGGCCTTTTAGCAGAATATTTTGACAACAACGGAATCTCGGTTGGTAGCACCATGCCCGACCTGACCACTCGCCAACCGAATGCGATCCGAGTGGAACCAAACCTCGACTGGACCTCAAGAGGTTCCGCTTATCCTGGCTTGGATTCCCGATTCAACACCCATTGGAGCGGACGATTCACTGGAACAATTACTCTGCCCGAAACGGGCAATTGGACTTTTTATCTAGAAAGTGATGATGGGAGTGAGTTGTGGGTCAATCATGCAAGTTTGATACAAAACCATGGCATGCACGGCATGCGAACCGTATCGAATTTCATCAATCTTAGCGCAGGAGAACATGACCTGAGGGTTGAGTTTTATCAGGGGGGAGGGCCCCATGGACTTCGTTTATTCTGGGAAGGGCCCAATCAATCCAAAGCCATCATACCAACATCTTCTCTCAGCGTAGGCTCGCTTCAGGGCCCCCAAGAAACCCACCTCATACATCGTTGGGATTTTGAAGAAGGCGGCGGGATGCAAACAAATGATAGCGTGGGTAATGCAAACCTCACCTTCAACGGTATGAATTCAACCAACTGGGTTTCATGTCCCGGAGGAACATGTCTGATGTTTGATGGCCAAGATGATTATATCGAAGCCGATGTAGATGATTGGAGTGGAAACTTTACAGTCAGCCAATTCGTCATCACCAACAC
>CAXAHZ010000319.1:0-1620 GCA_963968875.1 uncultured euryarchaeote | reverse complement strand
GACAATCAAACAGTGCCAAATCATTGGCGTTGGTCGTGTTGATGCTCACCATGTCACTTTCCGCAGGCATCGTTGAAATCAATCGTGCTCCATGGATGGAACCACAAGATGTATCTGCGGTTGGGGCCAGTTGCTCTTCTATTACTCGGGTCACAGGAACGCCAATTTTTGTTGATCCAGTGAACGGATCAGACGCGTGGGAAGGAACGTGGTCCTGTCCTAAAGCAACCCTCTCAGATGCGCTAAATGATTCAGTGTCCAGCGATGAAATCGTGCTTTACAGCGGCCAGTACCACGAAAATGTGACGGTGGATAACAAGGATAACCTTCTGATTCGTGCAGCGGATGGCGCTCGTGTTGTTTTTGATGGAACACAAAGCATTGTTGACGACCTAGATGCTTTGTGGGGAGCTGCAGATAGTGATGGGATCCAAGAAGTGATTTTGCCCGTTAATGGATGGCAGTTGTTCTTGACATATGACGAGCAAGTTCCTGCCCGATGGCCAAATGCTGAATTCTCAGACGAGACGGTTTTCAACCGTTCATACTGGGCTGAGGGCACACTCACCAATTCAAACAATGCCTACAGTGTAGGCTGGCTTACTGACGCAGGCCCTGAAACAGGTGTTCACACAGGTTTGAATGAGACCATCAACGCAACCGGCCTCAATCCCATAGGAGCCATAGCGGTAATGAACTTGGGTTCGTTTAGAACCAACAGCCGAGTGATTACAGATTGGAATTCACTCAACGGTACGTTCGCTTACGATGGAAGCGGCGTAGGATGGAAAAATAAACATCACGCATATTTCCTTGAGGGCAAGCGCGAACTCATTGACCAAGACGGGGAATGGTGGTTTGATGAGGGCAACAATCGGCTCCATTACAAGACCCCGAGTGGGCAGAATGCCAATAATTTGGACTTGCGGGTCAAGGTCCAACCCTTTGCTATTAGTGTCGAAAATTCCGATGGTGTGACCATTCAAGGGTTGGATTTCTTTGGAACGACGGTGAATTTCAACGAATGCGATGGATGTTCCTTCACGAACGCCACTCTCGAATACCCAAGCACTTCCAAGCGCGGTCTAGGGATTGCTGGGGAATCTGAAGATGACCGATGGATGACACGGTTCTACCGCAGCACCAACAGCTTCGTGGATAACATCTCAATCACCAACACCGACGGTGGTGCGATTGAATTCCAAGGTTCAGCAGGCCAATCCAACAACAATGTCGTGAACAATTCCTACTTCCATGCCATCGACTGGTCAGCTGCTGATCAGAAGGGATTGATGACGACCATCTACGAAGGCGGTGAAGACATGACCTTCTCGCACAACACCGTTCATCTGACTGGTGCTTCATCTGTGCTTTCCATCGGTGATTCACCTACGGTGCTTTACAACGAAGTCTGGGATGTTGGTCATCTGCAAACCGACGGCGCCGTGGTTCAAATCATGCAAGGCGAAGCACCAGGGGCTGAAGTTGCGTACAATTGGATTCACGACGTCATCAAGTACGGCATTCGTTTCGATGCTCCGATTGGCCAAGTGGGAACCGGGCAAAACGGTACCATGCATCACAACGTGATTTGGAATGCAGCAGGTGGTTTGATGGTCA
>CAXAHZ010000318.1:0-1622 GCA_963968875.1 uncultured euryarchaeote | reverse complement strand
CCTTCCTCTTGTATACGGTGCATGACGTGTATGGCGTCGTCCACCCCGATTCCAAATACAATGGTTCCAATCATCGCAGTGAATATATTGACATTGACATCGCCACTTCTCATCAACAGTGGTTGCCATAGAATCACAACAGCAACGGGAATCATTGTGTAGATCCCTAATCTAGGTGAACGGAATACAATCGCGAGAAGGATGGTGAGTACAAGCAATGTTAGAACGGTTGTTTTCGTCTGCGTGTCATGGATTCCGTCATTGATGTCCAATGATACGGGGAGGCCACCTGTAAGTAAGGATGTTCTTGTATTGAGCAACGTGGGTCCTTCGGAGAGTATTCCGTCGATGTCATCTCGTAGTTCCCCTGCCACATTCAGGTTCATGTAAGGTTGAGTAACGTATACAATTGCCTTGTCTCCGTCTTCATTGAGGAGCATTGAACGTACTTCATCGGACAGGGTATCAAAGGATACTTCGACCATGTCATTTCTCAGTGCTTCCCGCTCAGAAACTGGAATCAGCGTCCACATCGGACAGTTTGGGTCAAGAAGATCTTGACTTTCCCAACAAGGGTCGTGGAGCAAGTCCCAGAGTGAGCCATCTCCAATGGTTACACCTTCAGTAAGCGTAAAGGCTGCTGGAACTGTTTTGAGGAAGGTGATGATGCTGGTCGTTGAGGTCTCATCAATAAGGTCAACTTCTCCCTCGATTGAATCCATGGAATCAAGAACTGGAAGGTCCCTTATGTTGACCGAGCTGTTCGTATTGGGACGATCCGATGCGTCGTATATGAAGAGTGAAGTTTGCCCGCTGCTAAATTGGCGCGAGTACTCAGCGAGCGAATTGAGGGAATCAATTCCATCGGGCGCTTCCGAAGAGCCCGTGATAGGCTCATTCATCTCATCCAAGTTTGCAATTCCATAGGAGGTGATTGCAGCGGATATGAGCACCAACACAAGGAACCCCTTCACCGGTAATTTTCCGATGTTTTTCCACATGGATGGGTTTGTCCTTTTGTTGAATTTCATCAACCATGCGAGAGTTGGGACGAGAATAATACTGAGAATGAGCGTGGAGAATATACCAATGACGAGAGTGATTCCTACAGATCGAATTGGTGAAATTGGCACAATTTGAGGTGCAATAAGTACAGAAAATCCAACGATGGTTGTTAGCGCAGAAAGGAATACCGCAACACCAGTTGAGCGCGTCATCTCCATCACACATGACTTATAGAAGTCAAGGTCCCACATGTCGGGTACCTCTAATTCACGTTCACCCCGTTTTCTCCTTCGCTCATTTTCATCGTGTGCCTTGTCAATTTCCTTTCGCCGCACCTCTTCAATTCGATTCACCATATGCAGGGCATAGTCCACTCCCAGCCCGATAAGAATCGGGAATGTGGCAACGATCATCGGTGTAAGGGTGATATCAAGGATTACGGATGTACCAAAGGTGATTGCGAGTGCCATGAGGATTGGAGTGCCGGTTATGACGACAACCTTAGCAGATCTATGGAGGAAAGTGATGACAAGTATCGTGAACAATACCGAATAGGGTAGAATCATGAGGAGGTCTTCATAGATTGCATCAGAAATATCTTCGAGAACTTTCGTTAA
>CAXAHZ010000317.1:0-1643 GCA_963968875.1 uncultured euryarchaeote | reverse complement strand
CTCATGCCAGCGGGTAGCGCTGGGTCGGTTTCCCATGAAACTGGTGGAGGAGAGTTCAATGTGATATTAACTGGGTCATATGCCATCAACTCAATACCTTCGTCGCAATAATTACCAGTCCATACACCTAATGAATGGACCCCGGTACAAGATGGAAAGAAAACCGTGTTGCCCGCAATGACCGGATTTTGGTTAATTTCATTGCCCGTGTATGTTCCTGAAAACGGCGTGATCGCAGTTGTTCCATTTGTTGTGCCATCGCTCACGTAGAAATTGGTGTTTCCTTGAGTAAGGGCAAAATACATTTGGTCACCAAGAGCGGTGAATCGAGTTCCGCCTGGATGAGGTGTGCTTGACGAATTTGCAATCGCAAATGTTCCTTCTGGGGTTCCATCAGAAACATACACGCCGCCGTACGTTGTTCCACCGTATGGGCCACCATCTGAATAGACGTTGAAAAATGCCAATTCACCCATTGGTGTCATGTATCCGATAGACGAACTTAGACCATTGCCGTTGTAGACAATTGGAGTCATGTCCATCAGCAATGCTGTTCCTGCTGCAGTCCCGTCAGTCTTCCACAATTCTTTACCGTGTATTCCATCATCCGCAGTGAAGATTACCGTATCTTCTGTAGCAGTTATCTCGAAGGAAAAATAATTAATGCCATTTGCAGGGTTTCCAGAAGAAAGGGTATTTGTATTGATCTCTTTGACCATCATTGTGCCTGTGGCCGTTCCGTCACTCTTCCACAATTCGATTCCGTGCGTTCCGTCATTGCCTGCGAAGTAGATATTGTTGTTTAGAACAGCCATGTCGTTCGGACGATGAACACCCCAATATCCTGTTGTAGGGTGAATGTCTTTGACCATCACTGTACCGGAGTTCGTTCCGTCACTCTTCCACAACTCGGTTCCGTTCGTTCCGTCGTCGGCTGCGAAATACACATGATTTCCGAGCACGTAGAGGTTGTTGCTTACCAAACCATCATACGGGTTGTAAGTCTGTGAAGGCGGATATCCAGGACGGATGTCTTTTACCATTTGAGTTCCAGAAGTTGTACCATCACTTGACCATAATTCCTTTCCATTGGTATCATCGGCAATGAAGAACAAAACACCGTTAACAAAGACCTTAGCGGTATTGTATAGGCCTGATCCATTGAATTCCTTAACCAACACCGTACCGGAAGTTGTTCCATCGCTCATCCACAATTCATTTGTATTATTTTCAAAGTAGAGGGAATTTCCATCGGTCACCATCCATTTTGGGCGAAGATGTTCTTTGACCAGAACTGTTCCAGATTCTGTGCCATCGCTCTTCCAAAAGCCATAACCAGTTCCAAGAGTTCCGTTGTAAGCCCCGAAATACGCAAGCTCTCCCATTGAAACAATATTGGGAAAAGAGCCCTGCATACTTCCTCTCGTTAAACTGGTTTGGGTTGGATTGATGTCTTTTGTCATCCAATACGAGCCATTTCCACTGTGAAATGAGCCAGCAGGTGCTTGTGAGGTGTAGTTGAGTGAGATCGGCGTCATCGCTTCGCTCAAGTTGAGATGCGCACCGTCAACTGTTGAGGTGATGGTGCCGTACGGAGACGTGGACAACCAAACGGTCGCATTGTAGGTCACGTTGCTGATGTT
>CAXAHZ010000316.1:0-1677 GCA_963968875.1 uncultured euryarchaeote | reverse complement strand
ACAGTCTGAGGAAGGTTGACTGTGAAGCCTGCTTCTTCAAGGGAATCGCGGGTGTTTTGTGTTACACCAATTTTCATACGATCCATCTGATTGCCAAAGTTGTAGACCTTGAACTGGAAGTTTTTGTCGGTCTTAGGCATGAGTTGAACGAACGGCTCAACTGCTTCAACTTGAACGATACTGAATTGCATGATGTTAATCAGTGCATTGACTTGAGAGGATGCAGTGTTGGGCGGCGGTAGATTGTTCAATTCTTGAACCTGAGCGGAGACAGTGAGTTGGCGGGATTGCATCTGCATGTAGGGATTCGCTCGGACAACCACTTGGAAATCTACTTCTTGCCCGGCACCGACATACATGTCACCGGGAGCAGCCGTGGCCAGACCGTCACTTGTGACTTGAATGGCAACCTTCTCCACGTAGGTAGTAGGGTTTGAAACGGTACAGGTCGTATAACCGGTTAATGTTGCACCGGGCTTAACTTCAACTTGAATTTGACCGGGTGCACAGGTCATTGATACCGCTGCACCGGATACTTGAGCCGATGCAGGAACCGCTACAAGAAGTAGAGAAAAGAGGTAAATACTCATCAAAACTGTAACCCGTTTCCATGCTGACATTGTCTCACCTAACGGTCCTTCCAACCTTCCCCACCTCATAACCGTTATGGGCGTGTTGTGCGAGAAATTCAAAATTCGGGGGCTTGGCTTGGTTAACAAGATGGGCCCGAAGGGAATTGAACCCCTGACCTCCCGGTTATGAGCCGGGTGCTCTAACCGACTAAGCTACAGGCCCTTATGCCGCCGGCAGCAACAGGTGAAATGAACCTTCTGTCCAATCTCAATCAAATTGGGCAAGGGAAGATTGTGAAGGTTTGACCCACTCCCTAACTTTGAGTTCCATTTCATCCCGAATTGACTCGGGTACAAATACCAACGAACGTTCATCCGGTTGAACGAGCGAGCGAATGAGGGCAGAGTGTTCTGAAGCATCCCTTCCGTCTTCTAGGACAATACCTTCGACGTATGGCAGGTAGCCACGTTTCCGTATCGTCGCTTGAATGACATCAAGTTCGGGATTGAAACCGTGTTCTATGATCGCTTCATGAAGCCTAGGGAGGACAACCTCACTCATTTCCATCGTCAAATTATCAATTCGCAGTGATTTATGGAAGTCTTTCCGGGAAAGCAATCGGGTGGCATAGCCGGAGAGCGCTTCATCCTCATGACGGGCCCATTCCGGCAACGCCACTTTGACATGTGCGTCATTGAGTGTAGCATATTGCGAGGCCGAAAGTTCCTCGTTGAGCAACATCTGTTCCAAATCCGTGGATAATTTCAGAGAACCGTTGAGGGCGAGGTGGCGCGCCCTTGCAAGCATGTTGACGAGATAGTTCTGAGTCAACATGTTTACTTTGTGAAAGTAGACCTGCTGGTACATGTGATACCGTGTCACCAGATAAGCTTCAATTGCGGGCAAACCCCACTGCTTGACGAATAAGCGGCCATCATCTCCAACACGTAGAGCACGCATAACTCGTGCACTGTCAAAGCCACCGATTTGAGCACCGGTATTTGCCTGGTCACGAATCATGTAGTCCATCCGGTCGACATCCAATTGACTGCTAACAATCTCCTTGAGGAATTTTGGAATGGGGACACCTTGATGTTCGTCCAT
>CAXAHZ010000315.1:0-1681 GCA_963968875.1 uncultured euryarchaeote | reverse complement strand
GGGCCGTGGCCGGGAATTGAACCCGGGCTGGCAGAACCACAATCTGCCGTGCTAACCCCTACACCACCACAGCCATGAGAAGTAAATGGCCCTCTAGTGCTTGGTATTTCAACCATCCGCCATGCAAGATTTGAGCAGAAGTTATCCGTTTTACAAACGAACAACCCCTGCCTTCAAGTGTTACCGGGGCGTGTGGTGAGACATGCGAACGAATCGAGCTCTCTTTTGCATCCTCTTGCTCCTTGCCACATCTGCTTTGGGACCCCTCTCAACGACGGTTGCTGCAAGAAGCGTTCACAACACATCAACGGTTGACATTCTCCCCCAAGGTACCTTTTCAGACACGGGTGCATGGACACTCAATTCTGAAACCTCCTTTACTCAAGAAGAAGCCGTTTACACAGAAACAATGATTGCGGACCAAAGGCTTACCATGGCTCACCACCGACCGGTTCACTTGGACACCATGTCGGTGTGGGCTGGAACTTCTCCTACCGATTCCAATTATTCGCTGGGCGCTCCTGACGGAGCAAGTACATGGTCTTCCGGTCCTGAGATTGAATTGACGAATTTTGATGTCAGTGGCCTAAGCACCTATGCTATGACTGAGGTGCACATGAAAGCCCTCATTCAGATTCCAGATGCGCTTACCGAAGATGCAGTCCGTATCTCAATTCAGCATCCAGGTGGCTATGATTTACTGAAGACATTTGCCCACACTCAAAGCGGCGTTGATTACATCAATAATTCAGCATACTCTGTCAACATTACCGGGTTATACGATTGGACTTGGAGCGACTTGAACAGCCTCACCTTCACGTTGGATTATGTCGCAGCGGGCGGCGTTGATGACTCACGCTTGGTGGTGGATGCAGTGGGATTGGCCATCACGGTACAAACTCCATGGTACGGTGGTGAAGTTGGTCTTGCTAGTACCGAATTTATTGGCCATATCATGCCGCTTTTGGGTATCAATCTTTCCGAAGGTGATTACTCAAACATGGCACTGACGGATTGTGGATTACGTCCTTCGGTTACAGGCACTACGGGCGAATGGACAAGCGCTGCGTTCGAACACCCTCCACAGCAAGTCCTCGGCCGAGCCCACCTCACGTTATCAGAAGGAGAAATGAGCAATGTTTCCCTTGAGTATGCAGTGTCATCAGATGGGATTTCGTTCTCTTCATTTTCCTCACTTCCATCCAATACACTCCTGCCAGTTGGAGTGGCCTACAAGATCAAGGTAACTGCAATTGATTCATGCATTGATTCCATGTGGGTCGATGTAAACGACCCGTCATTGTCGGTTTCAGGACGTGTTTTAGGTACCAATGACGGCATTGATTCCAATTATTCAAGGTGGTTGGTTTTCGTCAACGACCAATTGGTTTCCAACGAACCAATGGGTCTCGGACCCTTTTCACATTCATGGCCCATCGGTCAGTTCCTGGTTCCTGGTTCAACATCCTACACCGTTTCAATTAAGGCTTGGTTCACTTGGGATTCATCCGGCAATTCCAGTCAAACCGCTTTAGAAATTTCAAGCATGGCGGTCAACGGTGGCTATGATATTGAATGGGATGAAGATCCAATTTGTCAAGACATTGGCGACCAACAGTTGACGGAAGATGGTGGAGGTCTTATCCTGCCCCTTTTGTTACGATGCACCGATGATCGCACA
>CAXAHZ010000314.1:0-1710 GCA_963968875.1 uncultured euryarchaeote | reverse complement strand
TGATTGGAGCACTTGTCCTGATCGAACGCCGGTCTAAGGCAGAATGAGGGTAGGATTTCGCTCCCCTGGCCCCGGTTATTGCAACCACGGGCGGAGGCACATATGGGAACCCATCCCAAGTGTTGAGCAGTGAAACACATTCATCCACTCATTGTGTGAAGGTTAATTCCAGTATTGGATGAAGTGCCAGACGCGAACGGTTGAAAACTAAGCCACGGTTGCGTTGGATTACAATGCGCAAACACATCCTGCCTCTTGCGATCGTTATCGTTACACTGTTGATGGTCCGTCAGGTCTATCCGTATGTTTCGGGAGACGATCCTAACGTTGTCGATGGGTTTCGCGTGGAGACCGTTGCAACGGGGATCGGTGGACCAACATGCCTTGTCTGGTCCGATGCAGAACATCTACTGATTTGCGATCGTGATGGCGGTAGAGTCGTTGAGTTGAACGTCACTTCCGACAATAGAAGGACGCTTCTGGACGATTTAGATCGTCCGCATGGGCTCGTTCTTGATGGTGCCTCAGCATTCGTATCCGAAGCAGGTTCGTTGACAAAATACAGAATAAATTCCGAAGGACTTTTCGTAGACGCTCAACGGCTAGTATCCGGTATTGCCAGCAAAAATCATCAGACCAATGCGATCAATCTTTTGGAAAACGGGACGCTGATTTGGCACAGTGGGTCAACGTGCAACGTCTGTATTGAAGACGATGTTCGAAACGCAGCACTTCTTTGGGTCAATTCAACTACGGGAGAACACGGTGTTCTCGCGAGCGGTGTGAGGAATTCCTTTGACGGTGTCTTGGTTGATGGGCACGGCTATTTCTTTACAGATAACGGCAGAGACTGGGAAGGCGACCATCCGCCAGAGGAGCTGAACTTCCTCGTTGAAGGTGCAGCTTACGGTTGGCCCGATGACGACCCAGAAAATCCAGTTCCGGCAGGAACTGAGCCGCCTATTGGGACGTGGACGCCTCACACCTCAATGAACGGCATCGACCTTCGGCCCATACATTCACCGCTTCCAGGCCTTGAACCGTCTGAAGGATTCACACTTTATGGTACGGTATACGGCTCGTGGAACACCATTCTGCCCCAAGGCCACGAGATTGTCAGGATAGATGTACGTCTGGGAGCAGACGGTACGTACTCCTCCGAAATCACGCAATTCGCCTGGGATGCAGGAACGCCTCTTCCAATTGTCTTCCATCCCGACGGCACACTGTACTACGCAATATTCGGCAACAACGGCTCTCTCTACAAAATTGTAGAGTCTTGAGATGACGCCTTAGAGGTCATCTATGCCACGTTTCCGCCAAGGCGAAGCGCAGTGTCTTCGAGCAGTTCATCCGCAGTTTTTAATGAACGAATGTATCTTGGTATCGTATGATGAGAGGTTTTCAAATCAATCAAATCGCCACACCACTCAAGGGATTGCCCAGGATGAGGAGGCGTTGAATCCCGTCCATGAATCTCCCATACGGAACAACCGTCGCCTTCAGCAGAGGCTCGTTGCAGGTACCATTGCTCATGTTGTTCCGGGTGGGCCGCTGTTAAATGGTGACGCTGCGCAAATCGTACAATACAATCGTCAACAATATGCGTAATATCCGCTTCGTTGAGCATTTCTAAAACGTCTTCGTGTTCAGAACCGGGTTGGAACCACAGCAGGGGCATTTCGTCAAGAGGAATACGAACCATCAGTT
>CAXAHZ010000313.1:0-1718 GCA_963968875.1 uncultured euryarchaeote | reverse complement strand
ACCCGAGTTCTGGATGTGCTTTCTTCTCCCACGGAAGTCACAGAAGGCCACAGTGCTCCCAAACTTTCGGATGTCGCTCATGCAGACATTGTTTTTGACCGGGTTAGTTTTGCATATCCTGGCCGAGAAAATGTATTTTCGGAACTTTCATTGGGCCTCAAAGCGGGCCACACGACGGGGGTTGTGGGCTCCACTGGAGCAGGTAAAACCACTCTTGTTCGGCTGCTCCTTCGATTTGCTGAGCCCACAAAGGGAGAAATCAAATGGACGGGAGTTTCCTTGCCCGACTGGAAGTTGCATCATCTTCGCTCGTCCATCGCCATGGTCGACCAACACATCACCCTCTTCCCAACAACAATTATGGAAAACATTCGCTATGGAAATCCAGACTCGACCGATACAGAAGTAAAGGCCGCGGCAAAAGTTGCAGAAGCAACCTCCTTCGTTGAGCAGCTCCCAGACGGTTGGGCGACCATGGTTGGTGAAGGTGGACATCGTTTATCCGGCGGTCAGCGGCAGCGTCTTGCTATAGCTAGAGCCGTACTCAAAGACGCACCCCTGCTCATTCTTGATGAAGCCACATCTGCAGTTGATAATGAGACTGAAGCTGCCCTTCAACGTTCAATCGGCCGTATCTCACGAGGCCGAACGACCGTCATCATTGCTCACCGACTCTCCACCGTCCGAAACGCAAATCGCATCCTTGTCTTTGAGGGTGGCGAAGTGATAGAAGACGGCAGTCACGATGACCTCGTTAAGTTGAACGGCACCTATGCCCGACTTTGGGCCGTCCAAACCGGCAGTTCCATGAAATAAACGGGATTTTTGTGGGCATCGCAAACATCATTTTATATCCGCGATGCTGCCGACATTCACTTGAGAACCATGATAAAAGACAAGTTTTCTAAGACAACGAGCCTGCTGCTAATCGGAACAATCGCCCTCGCAATGGCCGGAACGGTCAGCGCGGCCGAGATTGTTGACCCCTCCAAAGAATATGCGGGTGACACCTTGGGTCTCATCACGTTCTTCCTGTTCTTCGTCGGCTACATCTCAATGGGTGCAGCTTTCGTCTTCTTCATGAGCGAACGCAGCAATGTAGCCCCAGAATACCGCACAACAATGACCATCTCGGCATTGATTGTTGGTATCGCTGCATTCCACTACTACTACATGCGAGCCGTCTACACCGACCTAGGCTCGGTCTCTATTGAGTACCGGTACATGGACTGGATTATTACGGTCCCATTGATGGCTTTGAAGTTCCCTTCCCTTGTTGGTAAGGATGCCATCACCGACGAGAAATTCCTCGGCATGGGCTTCACCGGCATCTGTTTCACCGGTGCACTCATCATGATTGGATTTGGATACCTCGGCGAATCGGGCGTCATCCCCGGAATCGCTGGACTTGTTCTCGGTGGTGTCGGCTGGGCAATGATCATCGTTGCCACAGGAACACCGTGGTCCTCCGGAAAGGGAGTCGACAACTCAAAGATCAAGCCAGAACTCATGTGGAGCGCCAACGCCCTTCGCTGGTTCATCGTAGTCGGTTGGGTCATCTACCCCCTCGGATACATGTTCAACCCCAGCGTCGAAATGATTGACGTCGGTGCAGACGGTGTTGAAGTTATGGCCATTGCCTACAACATTGCAGACATCATCAACAAGATCGGATTCGGTATTGTCGCATGGATGGGTGCAAAGAAGGCAACCGAAGC
>CAXAHZ010000312.1:0-1721 GCA_963968875.1 uncultured euryarchaeote | reverse complement strand
CCATCCTGTGACATGGCATGGTTCAACCGTGGTGTTTTACTGGAAGCGCAACAAGATGCAAGGGGAGCGAGGCAATCGTTCCAAATATGCCTTGACCTTAACGAGAATCATGCACCTGCAACGGCTAATATGGCCATACTTTTAGAACGAATCGGAGACCTTGAAGGAGCCTATGCCACCGCTCAAAAAGCACTTGATTTCTTCCCTGGACATCCAGCATTGATAGAACTCAGTCAACGTTGTAAAAACAGCGGCCTCTCGGTCCCTATGGAAGTTATGGAACCATCCGTTCAGATCAAGCAAGATTTTGACATGAAAACCGTGGAAGCTGTAGCAGAACGAGCAGGAATTGAAAACCCAGAAGAACTCCTGCACGAAGCAGTACACCACGACCATGATGATGACGACCAACTCACCATCGACGAACTTGAAAGTGCAGCAGATGTCATCGTAGCACAACAAGAAATCATCAAGGAAGTCGTTGAAATCAAGGCAGAAGTTGAACCACCAACGGTTCCAGAACCTGTTATTGAAGAACCTGTACACGATATTGAATCACTGGTTGAAGAGGCAACAAATTTGCTTAAAAACGGCGATGCTAATGGAGCTCTAGCCTTATTGAAACCTCATCTGAAAACGATTGGTGCTAAACATTCAGGAGCATGGAGGATCGCTGGCGGAGCAATGGCTCGTATGAACCTAGACAATCACGCAATAGCGGCCATGACGCATTCGCAAAATCTAGAACCCAATCATGCACCAGGATGGTTCAATTTAGGCTCGGTCCAACAACGATCAGACCTTCTAAAAGATGCCATGGCATCTTATCAACAAGCTTTGAATGCTGATCCAACGTATCTCAAAGCAGCCGAAAAATTGAATGTATTGGCAAAGGAACAGGGATACATAGACCACTTTCTCCAAAGTTCCCGCACAATCTTATCCTTAGAGCCAAACCATGAAATTAAGCAAACCTTCGTTGATATGCTTCTTGAACTGGCCGTTGGAGAAAATCAAGTCCTGGACCAAGTCACTGGATTACCACCGACACTACCGGCGGGTCCTGAGATGGCCAGAGAAGCACTTGCTAATATGTCAGAGGAAGCCTCCCCTCAGAGAGCTCTTGCACTTTCGTTGAGTCTACAACATGGAGACTCTGTTCTTGTATGGAAGGCCCTTATCCAAACGGATAATCAGAATGCTGAGAATTGGCGCGGCTTAGCACGTGCACTGGAACAAGCCGGCGATTTAGAAACTGCTCAGAAATGCCATTCAAAGGCCAATCTTCTTGATGGAAGCATCCAACAAGCCGACGAAAAAGTAATTCCAACAATAACTCCCACAACACCCGTGACGCCAGAACTATCCGAACCACCACAACCAATTGAAACAGTGAAGGACTTTTCTGCTCTAGATTATCAAAAGCCAATTGATCCAATATCCCCATTGGAACCTACTCCGCAACCAGTAGAAATGAGCCAGCACGCCAATGCCGCTAATGACCTTTTGTTGACCCCACGAGAAACTCTACCCATACAGCAGGTGCAAGAACAAAATATCCAAGTTGACCTTGCAAAAGCTGCCTTGGATGCCACACACGCTGCCTCGCAGAACACATTACAAAGTACGACCTCAAATGCCATTGCAAATCAGGATGTGGCTTGGTTCAATCAAGGAGTACAGCTTATTGATGACGGTAAATACCGAGAAGCATTGTCAAG
>CAXAHZ010000311.1:0-1721 GCA_963968875.1 uncultured euryarchaeote | reverse complement strand
GCTATGGATGACCCCGAAAAGTGGGGCTTTCTTCAATCCCAGGGCATTCTCATAAGCACTGATGCAGCCTTGCCGGAGGAGGCAAAAGTCGCTCACATGTATCCCGGTCAAGGAAGCCAATACGTTGGTATGACCAACGACCTTGTTAAGCGATTCACGCCGGCAGCATCCGTTTGGAAGCAAGCAGATGTGACCATGGTTGAGGTCCTCGACGGGGAGACTCTTTCCAGTTTCGTATTGAGGGATTCACTGTCTTCAGACGAACTCAAGGAAGCCGAACATAAACTCAAACAAACAGAATACACTCAACCCGCAATGCTCACTGCCGATTTGGCAATTGAGCGGACCTTGAACGCGTTTGGCCACCATCCCGATATGGTCGCAGGCCATTCTCTTGGTGAATACGCTGCGTTGATGTCATCAGGCATACTTGACATGGATGGAGCCCTGCGTGCAGCAGCAGCTCGCGGTACAGAAATGGGTTCGGTGGAAATCGATGACAAGGGATTGATGGCGAGTGTAAGTGCGCCATACGATGAAGTAGAGGCCATTCTTGAAGCGACAAGCGGATACGTGATTTCTGCCAATAAGAACTCACCAAAGATGACTGTAATCGCTGGTGAGACAGAGCCGGTCCGAGCAGCAATGGCTGCATTTGAGTCAAAGGGATTCAACAGCGTAGAACTCGCAACTTCTCATGCATTCCACTCTCGCATCGTCGCACCTGCGAATGAACCGTTGCGTCGTTTCCTTGAAGGTCTAGAAATTCGTTGGCCCAGCATCCCGATTACCGCAAATGTTGACGGCACATTTTACCCAATGGAAGGTGGAGACTCAAAAACAGAAATCTTGAAACAACTGGCTCCTCAAATGGCCTCTTCTGTAGAATGGACCAAGCAAATTGAGACCATGTACGACGCAGGAGCCCGAGTCTTTGTTGAAGTCGGCCCCAAGCGAGCCTTGACCATGTTCTCAATGCAAATATTGGAGGGGCGCCCTCACCTACCCATTATGTCAAATCATCCAAAACAGGGTGGCATTGCAACCTTCCTCACGGCCCTTGGGGCTTTGGCCCTCGCAGGACGAGTACCTCAATGGCCAGACATAGATTCTGACGTTCTTAGCGAAGCCTTCAGGGCAGGCCCAATTGAAGCACATCAATCCGCATCTTTGGCCACAGGACCATCAACCTCAGAGGTTGAATCCCTTCGTGTTAGGGCACGCCCCCTCCCGAGCGGGGCTGGAGTTGTTTCCTCATCTCCTGCGGTTACTGTCCAGCACCCAGTGGTGGACAATGAATTCGCTTTGCAGCGAGCCGTTCGTGCCTATGTGGGTGACAGAATTGGTGCATTTAGCAACTACCCCGCTTCATTTTGCCACGGACATGTTTTGCTTCGTGAAGGTCTCGGTTTGAACGAGTCATCAATACAAAACGTCATTTCTACACTTGCGAGTGAAGCCGAAACTGACGGCGAGTATGACCCGAATCAAGCTCTTACCGCAGGAGATTTAGCTCGCTGGGTTAAGATGCCTCCATCCTCATGGGCCCCAAGGTCAACGGTGACATCACCTCAAAGAACAGAGGCCCAACATCAGGTTCATGCTTCACCTGTACTCAAGCAGCACTCTCAATCCTCGAGGGATACAGACCCCTTCGTCGTGACGGGTATTTCTCTCGGACTCCCCGGTATGGACCGTGTCTTTTCTGAAGATACCTTTGA
>CAXAHZ010000310.1:0-1721 GCA_963968875.1 uncultured euryarchaeote | reverse complement strand
CAATATGCAATCAATAAAGTCATTTTTAGCACCAACAGGAAGGAAGCTAAAATTCTGCTAGATGAACTGCATGACAGCATCGATTTAAACGACGATTTCACAGGCTGGATGACCGACGGCATCTTTGTTGACTGGACTTTTGATGACCGCATCAAAAAGGACCTCATCAAAGCAGAAGTTGTGGCGATCCCCCTTACTCTTATCATCTTAGGACTCATATTCGGTTCATTGATTGCCGCCCTTTTGCCTATGGGTGTCGGTGGAGGTACCTTAATTGCGGCAGTTGGAATGACGATTTGGTTGTCCAACGTCACGGATGTGACCGTTTATGCTACGAACATTGTGTCCTTGATTGGGATCGGTGTATCGATTGACTATTCGTTGTTCTTAGTGAACCGTTTCCGTGAAGAATTGGACCGAGGTCACGATGTCCGAACGGCAACAGCCATGAGTTGTGCCACCGCTGGAAAGGCAGTGTTTTATTCTGGTATTACCGTTGCTATCGGCCTCATGGGAATGTTGTTTTTCACCAATACATCACTGCCATCGTTAGGAATCGGTGGAACCATTGCAGTCACCATTGCCATGATTTACTCAACCATCGTTCTACCAGCGGTTATGGCCCAACTTGGCCCGCGGATTAATAATTTCAAAATTCCCTTTGCACTTGACATGCGAGCCAAGGATGACGGGATTTGGGCAAAGATCGCCAAGAAGGTCATGGACCGTCCTTGGGCTGTCCTTATTCCAACCTTGATTCTCCTTATTGGTGCAGGACTTCCCTTTGCATATGCTGAATTTTCTCTATCCTCTTGGAAGGCACTGCCACCAGATGATGAGTCACGCCAAGGCATGGAACTGATTGACGAACTGTGGCCAGACCAAGCTGCAAATTCCATCTTCATTGTCATTGAAACCGATGGAGCGGACCCCCTTTCCGAAGTTAACCTAAGGGCCCAACACGCCTATGTTCTGGATTTGCTCAACGATTCGAGGGTGTCAGGTGGAATTGGTGTTGCACTGCCCTCTCCGGGTATGACCGCTGATGAAGTGGTTCAGTTTTGGGCTACCCCCGATGAGATGATGCCTGAAGAACAGCAAGCAATTCGCAACAGTCTACGGCAAGCATTCGTAGGAGAGAATGCGACACTCATGTCCATTCAACTCGTTGGAGCACAAACCAACGTTGATTCAAGAGAAATGGTTGAAGACATCCGAAGCGACCGAGATGACTTACTCAGCGAACTCACCGGAGAAAACGACCAACTCCTCGTTGCAGGATTCGCAGCATACAACGCCGATAATTTAGAAGCAATAGCGGACAATCTCCCACGGGCTTTGGCCTTCATTCTTATCGCCACGTCGTTGCTCATCTTCATGCAGGTAAGGTCGATTGTTATCCCTATCAAGGCAATAGCGATGAACATCCTATCCATCTCAGCATCCTTTGGTATGCTCGTTTGGGTGTTCCAGTGGGGGTATGGAGCTGAATTACTCAACTTTACTCCACAGCCCATTGATTCGGGGAATCCCGTCATTATGTTCTGTATCGTGTTTGGGCTCTCCATGGACTATGAAGTATTGATGCTGTCACGCATTCATGAAGAGTGGGAGCGGACTGGGGACAATACGCTTGCTGTTGCAAACGGTCTGCAAAAAACGGGCGGACTCATCACTGGAGCCGCAGCGATCATGGTCGTGGTATTCAGCGCCTTTGGACT
>CAXAHZ010000309.1:0-1735 GCA_963968875.1 uncultured euryarchaeote | reverse complement strand
TTGCTAATCCAGTGGTGTCTCACCTCGGGAGTTCGAATCTCCCCTGCCGCGCCATTCTTCATTCAAAGAAGTCATCGAATTCATCGGCATAATTTTTGGAGGTGATGTTTCGCTTCCGAGCATCAACAACTCGCTTTAGGCGCTTTCGTTTCTTTATGATTACGGGTAAAAGGATGAAGTTCAACAGAATCGTTCCTAGCAGCGCACCACCTGCATATTGGAATTCAGTTTCCTCCATGTATTCGTTGAGGGTTTGAAGCCAAGGCAATCCGAGGGGTGGTTCTGGCTCAGGTTCCGGTTCAGGTATGAGGTGTTGATTGTAGGACCACCAATCGTCTTCTATGTTGACGCGTTCAATATTTGGAGATGGATATGAGGCGCTCAGTTGTTCATTCCCAACGTGATCAATCGGTGCAAGAATGTAATAATAGGTTCTGTAAGGTCGAATTCCATCAAGCTCGGAGCCGTTTTGTACATAACTCGCCTGTTCGCCAGGTGCGCCTTTCAGGTTGGACGCAATTGGGGAGATGTATTTCAGATTGACATTGCTTGGTCGGCTCTCGACACGATACAAGTTCCAAAACAACTCACCATCAGCCTCGTTATCAGGCCATGACCATGTGAGGTTTACCTCGTAGCAAATTGACCAGTCAGACTGGCGGTCAAAGCACTCCGTGTCGTTGGTAAATTCCCAGGTGTGAGCGAATTGTACAATGTCGGTAGTTGGAGCAATCGCATCCCCGCAAACGAGGCCTGCTTCTCCATCGTTTCTTGTGATGTTGACCATTTGATAGTTGGGATTACCCTCTCGGTCCACGGGGATGATGGCATACGAGGCACAGATACCCGTTTCCAAAGCGTTGGGGTCGGTCCATTGAGTTGAATCAAGTGGAAGGCCTACTGCCAGTGAGTTAGCAGTTAATTCCTCCCAGAGGCCATCATTGACGCCGTTGGCGGGTTCAGGGAAATACGTTGAACCATCAATGCCTTGGAATTTGTAAATGTTCCAACCACCGATGTAGGGGTCCGTAATATCGCCTACAGATTCCCAATCAAGCTGAAGTTGTCCAGCTTCTAATTGAGTCCAATTAAGGTTTTCAACCGATGCATTCGTCGGGGGTAGGATGCCAATTACCATTATCGTCCCGCCCGATGATAACCGAATATCGGCCACATAGTCGGTTCCGATTTCATAAGCATCCGGGGCTTCAATGTATTTCCATTGGTTGGATTGCAGCGAAGGTAGGATTCGTAGGCCAACGGTGGAGAGATTCACGTTGTCCGGCAACAGTTCGCTCAGGTTCATTGAAACTTCAATTTCTCGAAGACCTGGATCTTGGTCAGCATCGTTTGCAATAACGTTGAGATCAATAAGCATCAATGGAGACTTACCTCCTCCTAGTCCGTAATTCGTGCCGATGTAAGGGAGTTCAATTTGGTGGGTTGCGTACGCATCAATTTCTGTGACGGCTTCGCCTCGGAGATAGGGTTCGGCGTCAATTTGGATTGCATTGAGTACATCAAATTCGATGTAATTATATTCAATCGTTCCAAATGGGTCTCGGGCTTCCAAAGAGATGTTGTGGTGCCCCAATCCAAAATCCGCACCGGTGCGGTTCAAGACTTGACCTTCTCCCCAAACATAGAATCCCTGCCTCCATGTGAAGTTGAGCGGTTGAGAGGCGATTTCACTGAAACGGGCAACAAGTTCAATGTTGTCCGAACTTCGGTAGAT
>CAXAHZ010000308.1:0-1737 GCA_963968875.1 uncultured euryarchaeote | reverse complement strand
TTTCCTTGTCGCTCTTGTTTCATCTTCTCAACTCTTGGTTTAGTAGTGGCGGACCTTAGTATATAAAAGCGTGGTTATCTTGGAGATACTTAGTTAAGTGCAGGTTGCTTTTTATTACAGTTTACTGCAGGTTGCCTCTGCCCTTCATTTAACGCAAGTGCATATAAAGCGTCGTTCAAAATCACGAGCATTAATTTCTCTAAGTTTAATCTTTATTTCCATCAACCCTTTCCACAGGGTTCAAAGACGGCCTTGGACGACGAAGGTATGAGGACAAGCACATGCCTGCTACGGTAATTCTTGGGGCCCAATGGGGCGATGAAGGGAAAGGGAAATTGGTTGACCGTCTTGCTGAGTCAGCAACATGGGTTGCTCGCTTCCAAGGTGGAAACAATGCAGGCCACACGGTTGTCCTCGGAGATCAGGTACTCAAATTCCACTTGCTTCCTTCAGGAATTACTCGTAAGGAATGCCACCTCGTTCTTGGCGACGGTATGGTTGTTGACCCCTGGGTATTGGACAGCGAACTCAAAGGTTGGATGGAATCAACTGGGGAAGACCCGCGAGGAGACCGACTCTTTGTCAGTGAGCGCGCCCACCTCATCTTGCCCTACCATCGCTACATGGACAGTTTGGATACCAAAATCGGAACAACCGGCCGGGGTATTGGTCCAACATATGCGGATAAAATAAACCGTATTGGACTGCGATTCGGTGATGTTGCCGAAGTACTCGGGGATGAATCTTGGGCCAATGACACCGTGTCCCGAATGAATGCTTCATTGGAAGCAGCGGGCTCCTCCGACTGCGTAACTGCAGAAGGCCTTATGGGAGACATCGAATGGATTCACGAAGCATACAAATCTTCCATTGGTAACACCGGTCTGATGTTGGACAACGCTCTCAAACTTGGTGAGCACGTTATTCTTGAAGGAGCACAGGGATGTCTTCTTGACATTGACCAAGGGACCTATCCATTTGTCACCTCATCGGTTACTTCACGTGGAAATGCATCGCATGGTGCTGGAATTCATCCCGGCCATGTAGAGGATGTTATCGGTATCACCAAGGCGTACATTACACGAGTTGGTCATGGAGATATGCCAACCGAACTCAGCGATGAGGTCGGAAAACATATGGGTACTGTCGGCCATGAATTTGGAACCACAACCGGTCGCCCACGACGATGTGGATGGTTTGATGCAGTCGTGATGCGCCATGCTCAACGAATCAACGGATTTACTGGACTTGCGCTTACCAAACTCGATGTTCTTGGTGGACTGGATGAATTGAAAATCTGCGTTGCCTACGAACTAGACGGAAAAGAAATTACAGAACTTCCATCGACTGCTTCTGCAATTGCTCGTTGTAAACCGATCTACATCTCAATGCCGGGCTTCCCCGAACTTTCCCTCTCTGAGTGGCTTGCTATGGCCGTTCATGCGAATGAATCCGGGAAGGGAATTTCAGTTCTTCCAACGGCAGCTCAGCAGTATATTGCGAAACTTGAAGCCATTGTTGGCGTGCCCTGTACCAGTGTTGGCGTAGGGCCAGACAGAGATGCAACGATTGACTGCGTCTGATTCCTCTTCGCAAGAGGTGAAGGCTCAAAAGGGAGAGGCTCACCGCCACAACTACGAGGGCGCTTAGCTCAGTTGGAAGAGCGTCTGGTTTGCAACCAGAAGGCCGGGGGTTCAAATCCCCCAGCGTCCACCTTGCCTCTTATCGTTGAGCGTC
>CAXAHZ010000307.1:0-1747 GCA_963968875.1 uncultured euryarchaeote | reverse complement strand
CGACATGAGGTATTGAGGTCACGCCCATCTGTTTTGCAAACTCTGGTGAAAGCATAAACGGGCGGTCAATGGAACGGTTAAGATTTGATTCGGTATTTTCATGCCACTGACTCATGTTCGCATACTGAACATCATCGTCTTGTGAAAAAATCATCATACGGCCCTCGGGAATCGCTTGGTCATAAGCGTCAAGGGTGGCTTCACAGTGCAAACACCAAGGTGCTGAAAAATAAACAATATAGGGTGCATAAGCCAAATTGGACGTGTTAAAATTCTGCCCGTTGTGGGATGTAGAGGCCCAGTCTGGAATCTGTTGTGCTTCTATGATAGCGATTGGCTCCTCTTCAAGAGTTTGGTCCACTTCTGCTTCTGGCGCAAAACAACCTGAAAGCAGCAATATCACCATTGAAAACAACGTAAATCGGTGTGAGAGAATCATAAACTCACGAGCCTCCATCAGCCATATTATCCCGAAAGCCATCCTTTGGGGACTCGACGAGTTCTGCATCCAAGATTACGGCATCCCTGTACATGCTAAGCGGCTCTTCGCTGCGCCCTCGAAGCAGAGTTATTGGAACGGCGATTACCAACAAGAAAACAAATGAAATTGAGACAAGTTTTACGGCTGTTTCTGCAAAAGAACTGCTTTCATCAGCCTCCTCAGGAGGGTTGCGAATCACACCATCAGGGTCCGCTACTCCAATCATTTCCATTGAGATGATTTTGGCCTCATATATCGGCCTTCCAGCAGAGGCGAACGGGTTGTCCAAATCGGTTCCTGTGGGCTCATCCGATGTTGGAGTCTCTGCAATTGCTCTGACATGTGCCATTCCGTCTCTGACGATTCCGAAAGTAGCGTATCCTTCATCATCTCGATTCTCGGGGTCCAAGTTGTGTGCTTCAGTTTCTGCGATGTACCATTGGGCATCTGCAGAGTCTGGGTCTTGGCCCCGAGCCATTCCAAGCGCTCCATCAACATGTGAAAGGTTGTCATTGAGTTCTAGAGAAATGGTTTCTCCAGTTCCGCCACTCCCGCAAGACGGGCTCGTTGCAGGATAGAGGACAATGGTTTTGCACGTGGGATCACCGGATTGAGTCACGAAGTCATTGATGACACGATGAAAAAAGATCCCATCGTATAATCCCGACTCAACGTGTGAAATCATGTTATCCGTCGTGATTGGAGCCCACTGTTCAAACAATTCAATGATGATGATGCCGTCGCTTTGACCGCTCCCATGTCCTTCGGAATAGGTGACCTGAAGTTCGATTACAGCGTTACCAGTGTATGACTCCATCATGGGCGAATTCTCTGTATCGGGGCGGTCTTCCCAAAGAGTGGGGTCCAGACCATTGCTACGCCAAAACGGCTCAGCTTCCTGGGCGCTGATGGTTGAAGGCACCATCACGGTCAGAAACAAGCCAACCATCAGCAACGACCGTACAACCGTCGTGCGACTCATGGGTATCGCAGGACCATCTCCCCCATGAATCGTGCGGGTGACAAAGATAGCCAATACCGTGCGGCTACGAACAATTCACAACGTAAAATCACCCTGCAAAAGCGGGTCAACGAAGCGTCAGCCTCTTGAGAATGAACGGATTGGTCGTACCATGACCGCAGTTGGGGATGCCGTTAGTGTCAGTTTGGCACTCGATCCCATATTGGTTGGTGACATTTCACCCGACGGAGCTCCATTTGAACCCGTTGAAGGAAAAGGCCGTCGCCAACTCAATCTCTCAGCAG
>CAXAHZ010000306.1:0-1769 GCA_963968875.1 uncultured euryarchaeote | reverse complement strand
CTTCATTGGGAATTTTCTATGCCGTTTCTCCTCCAACGAATATCTGTATTCTTTGTTTGAATGCAGACAGTATCAGTAGTAGTTTTACTACCGTGGGTACTCGCTGCTAGGGTATTGACAAATCAGAAGGTTTGCAGTTGATCATTGGGGTTTCATGGAAATGGTATGTCGCTTATCCGTATCAATCCTTGAGAAACGGTGCGATTTATTGGGACAAAAAAGGGCTCCCTATCCATAACCGATAACAAAAATGTTACTTAATGATTATATGCATTCATTGCGACAGATGGACATGCGTTTTACTGTTCTTGTGATACTTATCCTTGCCTCAATGCAACCAATGCTGGCTCAACCATCGTTGGATGATGGGGGAAACCCCCACTTTACCGATGTCGGAAGCGTTGATGTCATCCAAGAAATTGAGCCAAACAATCTCAACACCACAGGTCAGGAAGTCTATCCTGGTGATGTGGTACGGGGTGCAGTTGACATGTGGAATGATGAATTGGATTACTTTGGCGTCTGGCTGGAGCCCGGCCAAACCCTCCTTTTGACATTGTCACACGCCGCAGGGGATGGCGTGTCAATGTCAGTGTGGGACGAAGAAGGAACACATTTGGGTGCAAGCAACCCCGGAAAAACGAGGGACACATTGTTCCTTGGGGAAGAGGAAACCGATTACGGAGGGCTCTACATCGTCTCAGTAAACGCAACCATGACCGAAGCTGGTGGCGGTGCATATGTTCTTGAAATCGATGCGGGTTATCTCGTCCACTGGTACGCACCAGCAGTTGGATGGAACGCAGCGACAGAAATGTTTGATGCTAAAGGCAATCTCTTGTATACCGAATCGCTATCTTCCTACCAGTTCGCAGAATTCGCATCTTCTACCGCATCTTCTGCACCGGTGTGGACCACCGGTGATTTCTGGAATTTCACAGTCACCATGCCGAGCATGATGGGTGCTGAATACAGCGAATATCACCAAATGACGGTGACAGGGACTGAAACAGTTTCCGGCACTGAATGCTATCGAGTTTCTTTGGAAGGGAAAATGACCTTCTCAATGAGTTTCTTTGGCATGACGACGACCACCACCGATGAAGAAACCGGTGTTGCATGTTATGCCACCTCCGACCTTTCACTGGTCCACGAAAACATCACATTCACCTCAAAAATGGATACATCCGGCGGCGTAGGCGCCATGAGCAGCGGTGAAACTTCTGGGCGAAGTTGCACGACGTCCAATGGCGAACCGGATGAGGATTGTGACGACGTTGAGGACTTTTTCGATGATTGTTCTGGCACTGCCCCTGGTGCGGAAGTAGACGCCTGGGGTTGTTCTGAAGCCCAAAACAACGGCGGAGGCAGTGGCGGTAACGATGGCGATAGCGACGGAGTTCCTGACACGGATGATGACTGTCCAAACACTCAGGCCGGAGCCTCGGTTGATCTGAACGGTTGTTCCGACGCCCAAAACGGAGGCGGAAACGGGAATGGTGACGGCGGTGACGGAAACGGTGGTTCTGGTGGAGGCGATGCTGATGGTGATGGCGTCAGCGATGCAGACGACATGTGTCCTGATACAATGACAGGAGCAACCGTCGATATGATGGGATGTTCTGATACTCAAAATGGTGGAGGCAACAGCGGAGGAAGCGGTGGCTCTGGAAACGGTGGAGACGATGGCTCCGGAGGCATTGACCTTGGGATTGGTTGTGTTCCTGACATGAGCGACATGAGCACCACTACGGTGTTCCGCTCAGACC
>CAXAHZ010000305.1:0-1775 GCA_963968875.1 uncultured euryarchaeote | reverse complement strand
TTCCACTCAAGGGATTTTGACATGGTGATTTCAATGGGATGTGGCGTTCACTGCCCGGCAATGAAGATTGACGAAGATTGGGGACTTGAGGACCCTGTCGGACAATCCTACGAGGTTTACGAAGCAACAGCAGATGAGATACTACGCCGGTTGCAACTGCTAGGAAATCACTCTTCTTCGGACTGAGGGACATCGCCTGAGCCTGCGAGGTTGATTCTCAGAACGCTCACAGTTCTCATCTTGCCTTCATCGGTTGGAAGCTGTTCTGAACCGCATTCTAAATGCTCGATGGTGACGGTTTCAGGTAGGCCTTGTGCGATGTGGCCGTTACGGCGTCGGCAAACCTCTGCCACATCAACTGCACGAGATATCGTGGCACCCCGGGCAACGAGCTGAATGGCTCGCTCCCCCTCTTCCATCGCCATGACGACAGCACGAACATAAGCGTGCAATGGTTTCTTTCCGATGAAGATGATTCTGCGTTCGTCTGACATGGTATTCCCAAGCCTTGGTGAACCGACCCATCACATAATGTTTGAGTGATGAAAAAGCATTGGCTAAAATGGAAGATCTAGTGCTCGTTAATTGGAATGCGCGAGCCGAGACTCGAACTCGGGTTCAAGCGTTGGCAACGCCCGGTGATAACCACTACACTACTCGCGCTTGTTCCCTGCGACCGAGCCGGAGTTTAAACGATTGTCGGCCTCCTTGCTTGAGTGTTTACGCAGAGGCAAACCGCTGCAAGAAAGGAATTGATCAAGGGTTTTCGTTCACAGATGTTGACTGGTATTGAGAAGAGGTCAAATCATCAATGGATGTCTTTCTAAGGGACCCGAAAATCAAGATCTGTAAACAGTAGTTCAAAAGCGGTGGTTGTTTGTTAAAATCATGAAGGTCACCCTATCCGTAGCGTCATTAGTCCTCATTCTCTCCTTGAGCCTCGCTGCAGGGGCGGTATTTACAGCCATTAACCCCCTCAACACCTCGGGCGATGAGTCGTTCACGGTCGCAACACCCGTAGCGTACGGCGTTAACGAATACACACTCGTTGAAGTGGACGAGGGTGATAACGACGAAGAAGAGGTCGTAACAGAACGGCTTCATGAATTCCAGTTTGATTCGACCAACGGAGGAGACGTTGTCAATTGGGATTTCGGTGACGGCACAACAGGCATTGGCCCCAGTGTTTCACACTCATTCATTCTACCAGGCACTTACACCGTCACAGCGACATCAACTTCTGTTGATGCCATCCAAACAGATACGATTCAAATCACAGTAGAACGACAAGCAACTGTAGAATCCGACAACATGGAATGCGTATGTGCGCCAACGGCCAAGGCTACCATAGTCAACCTCGTTCCAATGCCTGGAACGAGTTCATTTGATGGGATTGTAACCGTTGAACACGACGGTAGCAGTGAATCATGCGCCATGAGAAACCCACTTCAAGAATGTCATGTCCGTGTCATCTTGGAACGAACCTTGGACGGCTCGGTTATTGAACAAGAAACCCTCTTTGACGAAACCTTCAGAGAAAACGAACTCAACATACCCTTTGAGATGATGAACGTTGAACTCGATGAAGGGGAAGGGTTGCAGTTGCGTCTCGAAACCGACCAAGTTCGTGACTGGCACAAACCCAGCACCACATGGGAAATGACTGCTCCAATAGTATGATTCCATTTGCCGGACAAAAAGAGTTGAATCCAACCATCACTGGTGGACGTGCCGAGATTTGAACTCGGGGCCTCTACCATGCCAAGGTAGCGATC
>CAXAHZ010000304.1:0-1779 GCA_963968875.1 uncultured euryarchaeote | reverse complement strand
TGCTTGAATGTACTGTCCATCATCCCGGCAGCGACTCCTGCCAAACCAATTATCATTGTTGTCATCATTAATCTGTATATCATTTTCATTCCTCTTCTAGTTTCTTTTGCCGAGCTTTTGGGCTGACAGTTTTGACGACACCTTCCGCCACAGATCCAACAACATTACCTGCTGTTTCAACCGTGATTTTAGTGACTTCACCTGTCGCATTAATCGCTGCTTTGATGACTCTACTCGAGCCAACAGCGAGATGTACGACGGTTTCTTCTCCTGCGTTGACCATTTCCTTCACTGCTGAAGAAAATTCATCGATTAGGGAGGTCAGGCCTTTTGAGACCTTGTCAACCGCTTTTTTGCCGGACATGTTTTGACGATAACGCAGAGGTACTTAACCCAAAGAGGTTTTCTATACCGGTATAAAATACCCGCTATTATTGGTCACTTGGAAGATAGAAAAAGGCATCGGGATAGTACCCCATACGTACACTGAGGTCAATCCATCTTCCAATATCAGATCTTAGGGTACGACCGTTTTCTGAGATTGAGTAAACGAGCACTGGATGGCCTCCACGGCCTCGAGAGTCTCGCTCTTCAATATTGATATATCCAGCATCGTGCATTCTTTGAAGGTGAAGCCGGAGTTCTTTTCTCTCAACTCCAACAGCGCGCTCAATACGCATCAATCTACGAGAGTTATCTTCACGTAACCTCATTCTTGACAGATATAAGAGAATCCGATAAAGTGTCACTGGCAGGTCACGCCTCCGTTTTTCCATGATTGCGGGTAAATGAACCCCCTAAAAAGGATTTTCAATGAACGTCTTACAAATATCGGATACCGAAGCGCTCATGTCCTCCAAGCATCTCGGCTATGCATGGTCTTCACACACAACATGGCTGATTGGCTCGGTTTTTCTGTTGACAAAGAATGGCTTGAAGAGAACATTCGTTGGAAGGATTTTGGAACCGGAGTGCGCTTGGGTCGTCTTGTTCGGGAAGACAAAACTTCACTCGTACTCTACGAAGCGGATTCCGACGTAACCGTTGACGCATTTATGCCCCACAGCCACCCAGGTGGAGAATGTTACGTCGTCCTTGAGGGAGAAGTTTGGGACGAAGACGGCACTTACCCTACCGGTTCTATCGTTTGGATGAACCGTGAAACCACCCATACACCGAAGACCCGGGGCAAGACGTTGATTCTGGTGCTTTGGCCTGAAGGCGTCAAATCAGCTTGAGATGGTTTTGAATCAATTGCCGTCATTGGCAGGGAGGTCGTATTCTCCCGAAGCCATCAATCCTTCAAAGAGAAAGGGGCCAGCCGGCACAACTGCCGCAATAAATCCGTGAATTAAAGCGGTGAACGTCCAATGTTTTCCTACTCCAATGAACAGCAAGACGATGTAAGCCACAAAGAGGCCGCCATGGAGGCCGCCAAAAAGAGAAACCATCTCAGGTTCTCCTGCGAAATACTTCATGGGCATGGCATAAAACATGAGCGTGAGGAACGAAAACCCCTCAAGGTATCCAACGAAGGCTACCCAATTCTTCATGCCTTGACCTCAACCATCGGCCTACTTGAACCGCATGAAGGGCATTCTTGGTCATCGCTGTCGCCGTAATCATGCTTGCAAGCAGGACACGTGGCTGACAGTTCCATCTTACCCATCGCTTCTATGGCTTCACCTTGAAGTGAAAGATATCCGCTGGCAACATTGCCTACTGTATAACGCCCAGCACCGCCCAAACGAACCAACAAATCCGGTGGTAAGGTAACGG
>CAXAHZ010000303.1:0-1779 GCA_963968875.1 uncultured euryarchaeote | reverse complement strand
CAAACGGAATCACAGTCGGTACACACATGGATCTACAATTGGAGCCTGCTCCAATTACATTCAACGACCCTGCTACTGACTGTAACGCAATGCGAAACAACGTGAACCTAACCGGAGCATATACTCCAAGTACAGACACGTTCGCATGGGACGACACAAAGATTACCATCACCGAAAACATTCTTCTTGACGGATGTCACCTTAGAATGGACGGCGGTGTTCTTCGTGTCCAAAGTACGTCAAACAATGCACCTGTTATTACCATTACAAACGGTGGTTCCATCACCGTGACCAATGACGGAACAAAAGGTGACCCTGGTATCATCCGTGCTGTTACACCTGCAAATGGCCTGAACCTCGATATCCAAAGCGGCAGTCTCGTTCTAGACAACGGTATTTTGCGTGACCTCGCTTGCGACACCTCTACAATGGGTTGTTTGAACATTGGACCTGGAGCTACATTGACCATGTCTGACAGCGGAACCATCTACGGTTCTACTGCAACTAATGATGAAATGGCTACCGTCAAGGTTAACGGTGGATCGGTTGATATTGATGGTTCATCCATCATTAACACCGGTCAAACTGGTACGGCAATTTGGATGCAAAACACAGATGGCACGATTAACGACATCACTGTCAAGAACGCAGCTGTTGGTATCCAAACATACAACGCTGCTCCTTCAGTTGATGGATTCATCGCTAACGGGAACACAGTTGGTGTCAGTGCATACGGCGGAATGTCGTTGCCCACAATTTACCGAAGTACAATCCTATCAGGAATCAACACCGGTTGGTACACGCACGAGATCCCGCTTTCGTCTTATCTAGGCAAGGGCAATTATCTGCAAGTTGGAGCCAATTCCATCTACGGTGGAGGACAAGCTCACCCAACGTACAGTTCCAACAGCGCCGGTAGGTACTACATGATTACCGACAGGTTGAACATTCAGTTCACCGACGACACTGGCGCTACTTGGAACGTTACTGACGGAAATCAGTTGGGATACTATCCTCACTCCAGCAGTGACGCTGCTATTGGTAGCAACGGTGTAGGTAACTACAACGGTGGTGTAGGTGGTGCCCCTTCATGGCATTGCAACTACTACGGATACAACTACGGTCCTAACTACAACGGAAACGGTGATGGTTACTTCTACTACATGCACCGATATTGGCTTGGTGGTTCAGGTAACTCCTACCAACAACCCGATGAATTCGGATTCCGTTGGGAGAGCATCGAAGATGTGTCACCAACAGGTTACTACCAATCTCGCTATCCTTACAAGTACTGGGCTATGTATTCCCCTGCAAGCCACTACTCCACGATTGGTTCCCCTCCTGAAGCAAATACACCTGTTACAGGCGAGCCGAACGGACAAAGTGGATGGACTGGCGCTGGTAACCCACCAAGCTATGCAACGACTGGATATCCAAACAACTACGGTGTCTGTGGAGATTACGCTTATACTTACTACATGAGCTCCGGCCAAGGCGCTCGTGTGACATGGCCTATTGTTGATATCTCTGCATCAAACATCACCGATGTAACTTTGTTCATTGACGTACTTCACAAGGGTGCGGACAATTACCAAGACCGATACGACTTCGTTGCTCGTGCTGGAAACAATCCTGGCTCTCTAGGCGACTACGTTCGTGAAGCAGGTGTTGCTACCTTCAAGAATGGACAAATTGTCGGTTCGGACATAGGACTTGATATCGGTGGCGCATATGCTGCGGGTGAATTTGAGAACATCGAGATCACCAATCCAGGAACCG
>CAXAHZ010000302.1:0-1791 GCA_963968875.1 uncultured euryarchaeote | reverse complement strand
GTATGTGGGCTCAAATGTCTTTGATGGCTTTTCTTATCAATCCAGGTGCTTGGGACGCAATGGGCGAGTTCATGGGACTTATCGATTAAACCACTAATGCAACAACAAATCCAATCAGGCCGAGGAGCATTGCAGCTCTAATCCTGCCTGCGACGAGTTCATCCTCGCCTTTGTACAGAGGCCCATTAAGCGTAATGAGCATCAAGATCGCCGGGGTTTGAAGCACCAATTGACCGAATGCAAACGGCCCGAGCCAAAACGGCATGTACAGGCAAACGAGGCTAGCCATGATGAGAATGTACGAGGCCATTCTTACCTTTTCTTTACCGTACTTCATGGGAAGGGTTTGCCTCAATCCTTCATCTGCCTCCATGTCCATGCAATCTTTGACCATTTCTCGGGCAAGGTTGGTCGTGAAAACAACACCGAAAATCCACCAAAGGAGAGGGGTTTCAATACGTCCAACACCTGCTCCTCCGTACAGTATTACGGCTCCAACAAGCAATGAGATGACGGCATTTCCAATCAGACCTTTATTTTTGGTTGCAGGGCCATGGTCATACGTCACCATTAACAACGCAGCAATTACGTAAATGCTGACCGTTGAAACGATTGTATTAGCATCCAGTTCTCCAAATGAAAAGAGTCCACCAATATGGGAAAGTACGCTGAGTATCCAAAGAACCGAGGTGAAACGAGCAGCATCTTGAACGGTAATTTTTTCGGAGGGTATTGGTCGATGTGGATGTGCTTTTAGGTCGATTTCAGCGTCCTTGATATCGTTCATCGCATTGCCTGCTCCCATGAAGAATACCACTGCTAAAGTATGGAGTGAAACTGTAAGTAAAGGAAAACTCACATTGTTTTCTTGCAAGGCGAAGAATGCGCCCAATGGAACGGTTGCCCCTGCAAGAATGAGATTCTTGGGGCGCATGAGTTGAATGGCTGCCCCTACTTTGCCTGCCATACAGTGACGAGTAAGAACATGTTCTTGATTGCTTGGCTTCAAGCCGTGGCAATCGACCATATACAAACTCGCATCCGGAATCCTCCGAGACCCGTACCTTCGTCAAATCCTACTTTGACAAAGCGACGGTCTCTGGCGAGGACATTGCCGAGTTGATTCATCGTTGCACCCCAGCGAAACCGTTGATTGACATGATCCAATATATCCGTTGTATTGGCTTCCCCAACATCGTTCAGGAAGGTTTGAATTTCTGTTCGCAATCTCTTTGTCCGACTCATTCAAGCTTCACCCCTAACAATTCGTTGGTGAAGTGAGCGCATGCTCTTTGTCATCGTTCGTGGGACTGATTGTGATCCTGCGCCTGCAAAGGGTTGCCAGGCGATTTGACCGATGGATGTGGGGAGTCTTCCGCTCGAATGTGCCAATACAGTTCGGCTCCTCTTCGTCCATGACGGTGATTGTTCAGTTCTTGTTGGAACCAGGCTTGCAAAAGAGATGTTTCGGGTCTTCCGTGTTTCTTCCATGTTACAGATTCCGTGGCGGTGGTATATGAAGCGACGAAACACGGTGCATTTTGAAGTGAAATTAATTATGCGACGCAGTGCGTCTTTATTCACTTTTAGTTTTTAGTTAAAGTGAATTGTAGAGTGAACGTTGACGTGGCGTTATGGTAGGTGTGATGCGTGACGGCTAAATACGAAAGGTCGGTGGCAAGAACACCCACGCTCGTATAGTGTAGTGGCCCATCATGAAGGACTCTCATTCCTTCGACCCGGGTTCAAATCCCGGTACGAGCACTCACCTCAAGACGATTGCCCGCACAC
>CAXAHZ010000301.1:0-1792 GCA_963968875.1 uncultured euryarchaeote | reverse complement strand
CCCTATCGCCTACAAGACATCAATATCGGCCCTCTGCCAATATTTCCAGTTCGTCTTGAGGGCGTTTGCAAAACATGGGCTGATGGTTTGGACACGCGTGAGGCGTACCCCGGTGTTCATCACGTGACCCTTGCGAGAACTCCCGGTTGGTGGGAACATTCCCATTTGGGAATGGCTACCGTTGACCAAATGAAAGCGATGATGGCGTGGCTCGAAAATGGCGTCAGAGGGTCCTGGCGGCCGGTTAAGTTGGGGGAAGGTTGTGTGCGATTGGACAACCAATCCGAAATTGCTCCTCCTTCGAAAGCAGATATTTCATGGGATGGAACGGTTGAACGCGTGGAACTTCCAATGCCCGAACCAACTGGGCCAATGCTTGATTTGTCCACGCTTATGGTGCCCGTTCACACTCGTCAAGGATGTTATAACAATCGTGGGAGGTTAGCTAGATGCGCTCATATAAATCAACGAGAGTTCCACGATAACCTCTTCAGAAAAGGCTCCTCTCACCGCTGGAACGAAATTTTAACCGTTCAATAAGATGCTCTGGTAAAATGTTCAACCTGCTCGTCTCCCCACATCAGTTGGTCGGTAGATTTGAGGCCAGATGCATCAAGAAGTTCAGCGTTGATGTTCGAAGGTACAGGGTTTGTATGTTCTTGTTGCGAATGAACAAGATAGAATTCGTCCACCAATCCTTGATCTAAGAACCTGTGAATGGTCGCAGGGCCACCCTCGACAAGAACCCGTTGAATGTTTTGGTCACCGAGTCGATTGAGCAGAGAGGGCAGTCCAGCAAACGATGTTTGAACGAGCATCGTCTCCCCCCCGTCATTGAGGAGCAGCGAGTCGGGGGGGCATCGCCCGTTTGGGTCAATGACTATCCTTAGCGGTTGCCGAATTGGTTGTCCTTGCCGAACGGTGAGAAGAGGATTGTCACGAATAACGGTTTCAACACCGACCAGTATTGCGTCACAATCTTGCCTTAATTCATGGACTTTTTCTAAACAACCTGCTGACGTAAACCGTGCGGCTTCCTTGGAGCGGTCATCAACTGAACCATTCACATCAACTGCAAGCTTGACCGTGACCATTGGTTTACGATATTGACACCAATGAAGAAATGGCCGCATTTGATCGGCTGCAAAAGATTTCATCAAGCCAAGAGAGGTCGTAATTCCTGCTTCTTCCAGTACGCGTTGACCCTTTCCACGAACAGTGGGGTTGGGGTCTTCATGAGCGATGATAACCTCCTTAACACCTGCCCACATCAATGCTTCAGTACATGGAGGCGTTCTGCCGAAATGGTTGCATGGCTCGAGTGTGACGTAAGCGATAGCCCCGTTCGGAGAATGGCCTTTTGATTCAGCATCGTGGATCGCCATTTGTTCTGCATGCAACCCGCCAAGATGGTCATGCCAACCTTCGGCAATGACCGTTCCACCTTTGACCAGGACACACCCAACAAGAGGGTTGGGGCTCACCCTCCCTCTACCCCGTTCTGCAACCAGCAGGGCACGTTCCATGAACGAACGCTCTTCATCGGTCCATGTCCTCCCCATGGCGTCACCAAATCGCTTTGGTTCAAGACACCTTGCATTTCCATTATGTGCTGATGAACTCTTTGGAGTTCCCAATTTCGGGTGAAAGCGAACATTGGCGCTAATTAATTCAGTACGGGTAAAAAGCAATTCATGTTGAATAATTACAAAACGGGCACCGAAGGCGAATCCTTCAAGGCAAGAGCGCCCGTGTAAACATCATGAGCTCCGAACAAATCAACCGTTCTCCC
>CAXAHZ010000300.1:0-1811 GCA_963968875.1 uncultured euryarchaeote | reverse complement strand
CACCCCGAAAGCGGTATGAAAAGCAACAGAACAGCAAGAAAAAGCGCCTGTCGCATGATTGGATTGGCGCGGCGGCCCATGATGAAGGTGATGTTTGTTTGACAAAACTCCCCGCCGCAAGGATTGAGGGCAGGCTCGGTTCACCTTATGCCATGGAAGCCGCCGCAATTTGGGGAGATCGATGGAGTTCGGCCACCAGCAGCATGGCCAAGAGATACATGGAAGTTGCTTGCAGAAAGCAGAGCTTGGTGTGTCTTGCTGCCGACCGTTCAACGATGGCGGGGTTGTTTGATTTGATCGAAGCCGTTGGCCCGTATGTTGCAGCATTGAAGACTCATGTGGATTTGGTAGATGACTGGACTTCGGAGTCTTGGGCGTCCTTCTGTAGCGCCGCCAAAAAAGCAGATTTGTTGATTTTTGAAGACCGCAAGTTTGCAGATATTGGAGGCATCAGTCGGAACCAAATGGCGGGAGTTTACAACATTCGGGCTTGGTCGGATTTGGTCACCGCGCATTTAATTTCCGGGCCTGATATTGTGGATGGTTTGCAGGCTGGATGGGCCGATGTTGGACGCGAAGGAGGAGTATTGTTGCTTGCACAAATGTCGAGTAGAGGCAACCTCTTGGGAACTGATTATACTGCGGAAGTCGTTGTGAAAGGTAAGGCGCATGATGGTGTCTTCGGCTTCATTGGCAACGGTTCGCGCCCGGTAGAGTTGGCTTCCCTGCGGGCTGCTGTGGGTGAAGCGAAAATGATCTGGACACCCGGGGTTAACCTAGCGGTTGGCGACGGCGAGATGGGGCAACGATACGGCGACCCATTTGAGGCGGTCATGGCCGGTTCTGATTGCATCATCGTCGGGTCAGGAATTCACAAATCCGAGAACCCTGCTGCTGCTGCAAAGGCCTATGCCGATGCATCTTGGTCAGGACTAACGCAACGTTGAGCATACCTTGATGTCCTCGCCCCGAATGGAGGGTTATGGTGATGAGTACGATTCTCGGACTTCTCCTCGCCAGTTTAGGGCTAGCGTTTCCAATTTGGCTGATATGGCGTGCTTACTCAACATCAAAAAATCTGGAGCGGGGATTGATGTCTGGCGACCCCAAGTTGCTTGATAGTGATCAATTCAAAATTGACAGGGTGACGCTTGGTCCGCAAGGAACACAATTACTTGACGATGTTGAGTTCATTGTAGCGCCCCAGCAGCAAACAACAACGGTGGGTGAGCATTATGAAGAGTTTTGAAGAAATTGAACGCCGTTTTATTGTTGATGGCCGCAATGAAAAACCTTGGAGGGTTGACTCTACTTCCTCGCAGATTCAACAATTTTATTTCGAAAAGAAGGCGCTGCATGTAAAGGATCAAACTCTCTTAATGGGCGATGTTCAACTCGTCTCATTAAGCCCAGAAGAACTTGAATTATGGAATTCGAGAACAGACTGGATTGGCAGGTTGAGAATACGTGATGGAACGAACATCATCACCTGTAAATCAAGAAAGTCAAGGGAGACTGCTTTTGAATTGGAATGGGAGGTTAACCCCGAAGTTGGGGAAGCAATCAATTCACTGGGGCCCTACCCCAGTGTTGAGAAGACTCGGTATGTTTGGACCGGTCCAGACGGTGGAGAATGGGAAGTTGATGAATTTGAAGGGCGGTTGGCAGGAGTTATTTTGGCTGAAATTGAATTGAATTCACCAAATCAAGTTGTTGTGATTCCGGAGTGGGTCGGTCATGAAATCACAGGTCTTCCATCGTGGTCAAACCGCTCACTTGCCGATACCATTGGGAATTGAAGTTGCAGTCGT
>CAXAHZ010000299.1:0-1823 GCA_963968875.1 uncultured euryarchaeote | reverse complement strand
GTGATTGATGAAATTCGAATGGTCGATGATGAGATTTGTTTCCGAATGGCTCGACGTCTGGCCAAACAAGAGGGATTGTTCTGCGGTGGATCATGCGGTGGAGCGTTACAGATTGCTTTGGACATTGCAGCTGAACACGACCAAGCAGGAGAAAAGGCGAAGATTGTTGTCATTCTCCCAGATGGAGGAAATCCATATCTTGGAAAAGTCTACAACGATGATTGGTTAAGGGATAACGGATTCGATGTAGATGCATGGGAGTGGTGAAATGACTGGAGACTCAACCCGCTGTGTGCATTCATCCTTGGACCCTGAGGTCACGACTGGCTCAGTGCATACCCCGATTTTTCAAACATCAACCTATGTTCAGAAGGATTTCTCCGAGCACCTTGGATATGAATATGCACGTGGAGACAACCCTACTCGAAATGCCCTTCAACGCGCACTTGCTGAGATGGAATCACCTCACCAAGAAGCCTTTGGGTTTTGCTTTGGAAGCGGCATGGCAGCAATTACAACCATCAGTCAAATGCTCAAACAAGGCGACCACGTCATTGCATGCGACGACCTTTACGGTGGAACAGTTCGTTTATTCGACCAAATCGCTTCACGTTTCGGCATTGAAACGACTTATTCCCCACTGAAAAGCGGGGACCTCGGGAACATTGTTCGTGAAAACTCAAAAATTCTCTGGCTTGAAAGTCCGACAAATCCTCTGCTGACCGTTCATGATATCAAATCACTCGCTGCTGAAGCAAAAGAACACGGACTTATCGTCGTTGTTGATTCGACCTTCGCAACACCAATTGTACAACGTCCGTTCGAATTGGGCGCAGATATCATCGTTCATTCAACAACCAAATACATCGGTGGCCACAGTGATGTCATCGGTGGTTGTTTAATCACCCAAAGCAAGAAACTTGCTGAGGAGATTTCCTTCTTGCAGAATGCCGTTGGTGCCGTCCCAGCACCGATGGATTGTTTTCTCATCCTGCGGGGACTGCGAACCCTCGCTTTACGAATGAACCGTCATTGTGAAAGTGCGCAGGCATTGGCAGAGCGATTACAAGACAATGAAAAGGTCACTCGCCTCTTTTACCCTGGGCTGAAAAGCCATCCAACTCATGAAATCGCCCAGCGACAAATGAACTCCTTTGGTGGCATTATTTCATTAGAGGTCAAAGGAGGAGAAGCAGGTGCACGAAAGTTCGCAGCCCAATTGAAACTGTTTGCGACTGCAGAAAGTTTGGGGGGAATCGAATCACTCATCAACCATCCATGGACAATGACGCATGCAGCAATTCCAGAACAGCAACGATATGATGCAGGAATGACGCCAGGCTTGATTCGTTTGTCGGTTGGTATCGAGGATATGGAAGACTTGTGGCAGGATCTCGTGAACGCTCTTGAAACACTTTAATCGGTCTCCTCCAAGATATAAGCGAAAGAAGCAATATTGAGCCCGAGAAAATACCGTTTACGGTTCTGAATCTGCTCCAGCGATTCCATGGCGTTTCGAAATCCGAACTGTCGTTTAGGGCCTCTCCGCTAGAACCGTCAGCAATCGTTTGGCTCGCTGATTACGACCAATGTTCATGTCTCTGAGCGCTTCTTTGGACAGATCAACAAGCAAAGTCCTCAATCTGTTAATGATGTCATATTGGTCTTTACTTCCAGACTTGGAGAGAAGTCCGCTAGTCAACTATTGTCTTATCATCTATTTAGCGAAATCAATAGTCTTCAAGACTGATGTTTTACCCATGTCTGCGACGTATCAGTTCTGTAATACCATATTCCAGAATCAGCAGGCCATTGAGCCCAGT
>CAXAHZ010000298.1:0-1823 GCA_963968875.1 uncultured euryarchaeote | reverse complement strand
GGCGCTGATGCTCCGGGGGTGTAATGATGACTGAAAAAGAACTTCCATCTCCCAAAACAGTCACCAAATCTGCCTACAGGCAGCCGGTGACTCCTGAGGGCCTAAAAGCGATTGAGTCCGGTACATTGACCTGGCTTGACGATGAGATGTACAACAACCTCAATACGGGCGTTCTTGAGCAATACCTAGAGGAAAAGAACCTCGAAGAATCCTTTGAGGTGTCCCATTGGAATACATCAAAGGTCTTGGTTGGCATTGGTATTGGAGCCGTATTTTCCGGTGTTACCGCATACATTGGCCTCAAACTTGGACTGGCCATTTCCGCCGCATGGTACATCGCTTATCTCCTTGGTATGGCGTTGAAATGGTCGCCGTCTGAAGTTAACATCGCCACTTCAGCCACCACGGGTGCAACGCACGCATCTACAGGGTTCATCTTCACATTCCCAGCAATTTTCCTTCTTGCCAGTCAACCCGACTATGCTTTGGCCTCAGGGCCCTTGGTCACGTTAGGAGAAGGCGATACGTTCAGGTTGGCCTTTGTTGGTATCGTAGCCTCAATGTTCGCTGGATTCCTTGGTGTGATGTATTTCATCATCTTCCGCAGGGTGTGGTTGGTAGAAGATCCGCTTCCTCTTCCAGGATTTGAAGCGACACTAAAGATGCTTGATATTTCATCAGACGTCAGCACGGGTGCCGTGGAACATGCTCGTGATTCGCTCAAAACAATCGGTGTGTGGACGGTTCTTACCATGATTGGTTTGTTTCTCATCGAGTATCCTCTCATTTGGGCAAACGACAGAAAAATCGCTTTGATGGATTTCATTGCAGAAAGTCTTCACTACGGGGATATTGGCTTAGCTAGTTTTTACTCAAATGGAAAAATTCATCAGCCATCGGGAACCGATAACGGTATTTCTCTCGGCCAAACCCACTGGTCAGCAGAGACTGCATGGAATCCCTTTGCCTACACCTATGTCGGTGTAGCATTGACGCCTTCGATGTTTGCTATTGGATGGTTCATGAAAACACGAGTGGCGTTCCTTGTCAACTTGGGAACCATCGTCGGTTGGTTTTTCCTCGTCCCTCTTGCCGTCTTCTTGAACGTACCCATATACGATGCAGCGCAACAGGCTAACATTCCCATTCAGTCCTATGCTGACGGCGGTTCCGAAGCACTCCAAATGATTGCATTTGGCAAAACCGTCCGTACCATTGCCATTGGTTCAATCGTTGGTGGTGGAATGTTTGGACTGGCTAAGATGTGGCGCACCTTTGCCAACATCTTCACGGACATTGGTGCAGCATTTACCGGGGAAGGAAGTCAAGAATACATGGAAGGCAAAGGCTGGTATGAATGGCCACTCAAGCACATTCCTATCTTTATGGGTGTGACCTTCTTCGCCATGATCATCATCTTCACAATTGGTGGATTTTCCCCACTAGCATCTCTTGTATTCGCTCTTGTTCTCATTCTCACCACCTTCATGCTCGGAGCGATTGCGGTTCGTGTTATGGGTGAGACGGGAATTGAACCTGTATCGGGAACCTCTTTCATCGTTCTTTTGATGCTGCTTGGAGTGTTTTTGAATGCTCAGGAATTGCTGAGTCTCAACACCCAGGATGCTGTTCTGCTCGGATTGGTCGGAACAACGGTCTTTGGATCTGCTATCTCAATGTCAGGTACCGTAATCGGGGATTACAAGAACAGCCTCTACATCGGAAATCGTCCATACCACATCTCTAAGGGGAACATCATGGGTGTTGTACCCGGTGCAATCATCGGTGCTGGTGTAGCAATTTTCCTCTCAATTCAACTGGCA
>CAXAHZ010000297.1:0-1840 GCA_963968875.1 uncultured euryarchaeote | reverse complement strand
TTACCGTCTTTGTAAAATTGCTCTATCGTCGCACATGGGTCAATCATCAATCGTGGGTTATCATCCATCGTGTGAAGTACGACCTGTTCCTTATCGTTGAGGCGAACCTGCCATTCATCCGATCGTTCAACGATGTTAGCGAGAAGATTCAACGCTCGGACCTCTGCTTTGGTTTTATCTTCGTTCGTACGCATCGGGAAACTGACGAGACCTAGAGCTGTCGCTACTTCAAACATTAGTGGAATAGACTGGCGACATTAGATAAAGTCTCAGGGGGCCCCAAGCGCTGATAGCGAACCCATCAATTGGTCGGTAAATCTGCGATATAAGCGGGCCAGTTCCGCTCGGATTTCATGTTCATCCTGTTGTGCTAGTTCACTAAGGCTAGTCAGAGAATGGTTCCCTCCAGATTGGTGCCCGAGCCACGTATGCCACGAGATTGAAGCGCCAGCGTTGACGCTCAAGGGTTTCCAAATTCTTGGTAATTTATGTTCCTTCGGCATCATAAAATCCCTGGCGCCACGAATGGCGATTGGAACAACAAAAGCATCTGGATATGCCGCTGCAAGACGAGCAACTCCAGTTTTGCCTGGCAAAAGAAACGGTGCTTCTGACCGTTTGGAACGTGTTCCTTCGGGAAATATCCCCAATGCTTTTCCGCTTGATAGAACGGTTGCAGCACTTGCAAGAGCCTCATTGCCGCCTTTTTCCCTCTGTGTTTCAATTTGACCGGTGGACTGCATCAAGAAACGTACCATTGGCTTGTTGAAATGGCCTTCTTTAGCAAGGTAATACGTCGTCCTTCGGGCAGCAGCAATTACGGCGATAGGGTCTACGTGCGAGAGATGGTTAGCAGCAAGTATTGTTGCCCCTCTCCTTGGGATGTTACCGGCCCCTCTTATTCTCCATCGTAGGAGAGGTCGGAGCAACGGAGAGAGAAACATTCGGAGGAAACTGTAAGCAGGTGTTGAAGGAACAGACGATGAGATTGGTGGGATTTGCCAATGTTTCTCAAGTTGTATCCAACCTTCTCTCACCCCGTCTCCGTGGTCCATATCCGGATGATGAAAACCATTTAGTTTTCATTCTTGTTCTCCTCCGGAGGTTAAACCACGGGTTTTGCGACGGGCACATGGACGAACAACAACCGTCAAAGGGAAAAGGGTCAAGCCAAAATTATGGGGGACTCCGTAACGAGACACACGGTCTCAATTTTGTTGACGAGTACACTGCTTCTCGTCATGCTTCACCCTGTGGCTCTTGCTGAGAGTGCTTGGGAAGAAGATGGATGGCTACAAACATCATACGGTGCTGACCGGTTGGAACTCGGTGATGAGTTCGGTTGTTACGGAATGCCCGGATTAAGTTGGATCAATGACCCGGGGGCAGTTGCTCAATCATGTAAATCCTACATTGAAGAGAGAATCAATGCCAGCATCTGGGGTGAACAACCGTTGTCAACCTTTGCGCCTTCCACCCTGAGTTCATCTCAACATGAACGAATTGCTTCTCAAGGATTCGCAGTTCACGGTGACAATACGGGGATTGAATCCACGGCTTGGCATAACTCAACCGATACTCCCGTTGACCTCTGGGATTGGTACAACCTCGGACGAAGGGGGGGGAGTCTTGAGAAAGGCATGGCTTCTTTAGAATCTTTACAAGAAGAGATTGAAGCAGGAGGACTGGTTAATCTTTATTGGATCGGAAGGGTCAATGACGCAACGGTTCGTCACGATCGTGACGTGCTTAGTTTCCTTGACGAGTCTGAAGACATATGGCTAACAACATGGGGAGAGGCATGGTCCTACTGGTCGGCTCATCGTTGCTATGAATTGTC
>CAXAHZ010000296.1:0-1846 GCA_963968875.1 uncultured euryarchaeote | reverse complement strand
GCATCCCGATACTGCGCATGAAATCAACATTGCAAGCAACAACCAAGGTCGGGTTGAGTTCGCTCGCATGATTGGGGGTAGACGCTTCAAGTTCATCAAATAAGTGGAAATACGCGATTTTGACCAGACGACGCTTATCGGTGCATTCAAAACAGTGAACAGTGGCCCAACGGTTAGCGAGGTGGGGTAGTCTGGATATCCCGTCGGGCTCATAACCCGGAGATCGATGGTTCAAATCCATCCCTCGCTACCATCAACCGTACTGATAGTAATCGTGCTTTGGCTTGAGATTGTCAAGGGCAGATTGGAGCCGCTCGTTCGCTGCTTGTTCTCCGGCGAGGATCGCCGCTTGTTGCCGTTTGAGTTCATCGAGACGTTGTGAACATGGTTGGGAATGCGATGGAAGTTCCGCAATGGCGAGAGAAAGTGCCACCATCACCTCGTCCAGCAATACCGGCGGCGCATGTTCCGGATTGAGTTGAAAGGCTCCGCTGGCCTGGACGACGGCCCCCGCAGCATCAATTCCAGACATCAATCTCTCAACGTGTTTTTTGTTGGCCACCAATTGTACTGCAGCGATTGCAGCAGGTAAATGCCCTGCTACCAAAGATTCGCATGCAGCAAATGATTTCTTTGCCGCTCCGACCTTTCCAGCGGCTGCAAAAAGACGTCCAGCCCTTAGGTAGTCTTCATGTTCGGGTTGCATTGAAGAGAGCATTGCGGGAGCATTCTTTTCCAGAATCTTCTTGAGATTTTTCCGTTCCTTGTGCATCCGCTTAATCGCTGACATACTCTGGTCTGCCTTTCCGCGAAGCAAGTAAACATCGCACATCAAACGCAATCCCTTGACAAAGAATATTTGTTGTTGTGGGTCCCGCTTTTTGTTGGCCATCATCATTTCACAAAATTGAGTGGCCATGACCTCAGACAGTTCCAGCCTCCCCCCCTGCATGTAGCGCTCTATTTGCAAGAGCGTTTGTGAAGGGTCTTGCATACCAAACATAGCAACATACAATCCTAACGGTTCTCTCCTATGATGCCTTTCATTCATTGACTCTCTCATCTCTTTATACACGTGATGAGCGAGCAGGAGTCATGAGCGAAGCAACCGTTCTTGCTGTATCGGGGACTCCAGGTGTTGGCAAAACCGACCTCAGCAACATCCTCGAACAGTCGGGTTTTACGGTTGTTGATTTGAAGGAGCTTGCCCAAACGCACCAATGCTTGGGAGAAGAGGACCCAAACGACGGTGCATCACCTATTGACATTCATGCCCTAGCCGACGCTTGGACCCCGGATGAAGAGGAGAAGATGGTTATCGACGGTCACCTTTCTCACTTGCTTCATGTTGACGCAATTGTCTTGTTGCGTTGTCAACCTTCAATTCTAGAGCAGCGGCTCTCTTTGCGCGGGTACAATGAGGCCAAAGTACAAGCTAATGTTGAATGGGAAATGACAGCCGGACATTGGTCTGAATTGATTGAATTTGAAGTTCAATTGCCCGTGTTGGAGTTGGACACGACCTCCCGTTCCGCTGAAGAACTGGCCGCTAATGTAGTGGCTTGGATGGAGAGCGGATGTGAATCACCTCCACTTGAGAAAGCCGTTCTTGGAGCGATTGATTGGCTTTCATAATCGTATGTTCTTCCCTTTGCCCTCCACAAACCATAACATGCTTAGGGAGGTGGAAGGAGCATGGCCCTTGAGAAATTACGCCGCCGCTGGGAAACAGCTCTAGGACCGTTGCTGAAGATTGCATCCAACGTTTCCCCGATAACCGTGACTTGGCTCGCATTGCCGTTTGGTGTTGGGGGAGGCCTCCTCGCCATGTATGCTCCAGAAGGTT
>CAXAHZ010000295.1:0-1865 GCA_963968875.1 uncultured euryarchaeote | reverse complement strand
CTTGATTGTGTGTAAGGAACCAATACCAGTCCAAGTCCCGTTGTTAACGCAGCATAAGGAATCAAGCGTCGTGTTCCAAATCGACGCGATAGCGGCCCAATAAGGACTCCTTGAGTAAAAATTCCGAAAAGTCCGATCATTGCAAAAACACGACCGTTATCTTTCTCACTGAATCCCAAACCACCGCTGGAGACGTCCATTTCCGTGTAAAGAATGAACACTGCATGCATGACGGTAAATCCAAGCGTGAACAGCATTGTGACCCAAATCATGGCTCCGACGCTTCCTTTTCTCAGCATTGAGATTGAATTGGTGAACATTCCTTTCATCTCTTCACCCCAAGAACGGTGGTTGTGCTCGGATTGATCGCTCAAATCAATTGATTCAGGAAGATAACGAAGTGCTAGAATAAAGGAACCGGCTGACAAGAGACTTGCGATAACACATGGCAGAAGGTATGGGTAGGTCTCAAAAACAGTTCCTACAAAGAGTTCCCATCGGTCTGCTGGGCTTGAAAACTCTCCTCCTAGAAACGGACCAATCGTAAAACCAAGGCCAAATGCGGCACCAATGAGGCCCATGCGGGTCGCCAACTGATGCGGAGCACTCACATCACCAATGTAAGCCCGCGCAACTGCAATGTTTCCATTGAAAACACCTGCAAGGAATCTTGCACCGAAAGCAAACATCAGTGTATTTGAAAATCCAAATGCTGTAAAGAATACCGTGTTACCTACAAGTCCAATCATCAATACTGGACGTCGCCCTATCCGGTCTGAAAGAGCACCCCAAAACGGAGAAAACAGGAACTGAGCAGCAGAATAGGACGTCATTAGCAGTCCCACCCAAAGTCCAATTTGGACGATGCCTTGGGCTTCTGCTAAATCTTTGACAAGATAGGTAAGAAATGGAATGATAATTCCAAATCCAATCATATCGATCATGGTCACCATGAACAACACAAAGAGTGCTGCTTTACCGGTAGGTGACTTTTGTTGGTTTTCCATGAAATCACCGGGGCCCTTTTCATGGAGTTATCACTTTTTACTCGGCGTTGGATTGCCAACAAAATAAGCAACTTCACTGCATTATCAAACCAGTGAAATCTTAGACTGAACCTCTGGGGTTAAGCGATCAATTACCGCTTCCAAGCGTTCCACGAGACTGGCTTTTTGTTCGTGCTTAATCAGCGCATATTTCATCACTTCATCGAGTGTATCAACGGCAACCACTTCAACCATCTTTTCAAAGCGGTCATCAAGGAGCACGTCTTGCATGTTGGCACGAGGAACTACGATTGTTTTGACACCTGAGCGTGCTGCTGCTTCAATTTTGGCAGTTACTCCTCCAATCGGAAGCACCTCTCCGCGAACAGAAAGCGAGCCAGTCATGGCCAAATCTTGGCGAATTGGTATGTTTTCCAGTGCCGATATAATCGCCGTAGCGATGGTAATTGATGCTGAATCACCATCGACTCCATGCGTGTCAACGAACTGAATGTGGATGTCGTAATCGGAGATGTCCTTCCCTGTGAGTTTCTTAATCACTGCACTGACGTTTGTCACGCTTTCCTTAGCGAGGTCTGAGAGACCTCCTGTAGCGTGAATCTTACCGCCTCCGCCCAACGATGGAGTAACCAATGCTTCTACTGGAAGCATGATGCCGCTGAAGTCTGAAAGACCGGAGTTCGCACCAAGAACTGCAAGGCCGTTTACTCTACCAATGCGCTCCCCGGTGTTAACCAGCATGGCATAGTCTTGACGACGTTCAATCATCCGGTCGGCAACTTGCTGCTCAAGGGGCTTTGCGATGTTGCGTGCACCGAGGACATGTTCTGCCGAAGTCAATGGAGCACCTGCCTCAAC
>CAXAHZ010000294.1:0-1872 GCA_963968875.1 uncultured euryarchaeote | reverse complement strand
TAAATCAAACAGGCGTTATTAGCAACACCACCAACTTCTCAACTTCTCATGATGGTTATGGAACCGCCTCACCTGCATTCGGTGAACAACGAATGGCTATGGGTAACGATGCGGGAGTTTTGATGATGTTTGTTATTGACAAGGAAGGTTCTCCAACTTCAGAAATATTGGTCTTAGAACCCTACGATTGGAAGCCCGTATTAGGCGCTTTCATACTCGTCAGTTTTCTGTTTGTTGGCGCCTATTCAACCTCACTTCAGCGGACAGATTGGGCATGGAGGATGGTCGTTTTGACGATGCTCATTTCCATGCTTTTACTGATGCCAGACCTCTCCTCTTCATGGTCTCAGTCCGTCTCAGAACAAACGGCGAGTCAGAAATCCGATCAATGGAACAACTCTTGGCCTGAAGCATGGATGGACACGCAAATCGTGGTTATCGAGATCGATGGTGAGCAAGAGGTCGTCGGTGGTCTTTTGGGCCATGAGACCGCCCTGGACTTGACGCTTGCAGCGGCTCAACAAGCCTCTTGGGAAGTTGAGGTCGAGTCAACAGAACTTGGGGCCTTCGTTGTTTCAATTAACGGTGAAGAAGGCTCGGGGTGGGAGTATTTCCTTGATGGGGATCGTGCTGGACAATCGTCGGACCGTCAGGTTATTTCAGAATCCATTGTCCTTCAATGGCGGCTTGTTCGTCGGTAGGCTCAAGGAGGTACGCCCTTTCGGAGGGTTGATGTTCCAAGCTTTTGGTGTCCATGGACCCGAATTGACTCCTTTTGCGGACATGGTTATCGACCTGCTTTTGGTTAGCCTCGCCTTTGCCCTTCTCATCGGCACACCACGTACATCAAAGTATGATATTGCTCTGCTTGCTACTTTTGTTGTTTCAGTAACTGCATTGAGAGTTCTCCTTCAACCTGTTCCGAACGTTCAGCCGGTTACCGTTGCAGCATTGCTTGTTGGGGCTCAACTCGGTGCCCGTAGAGGTGTCGCTTTTGCAGTGCTGGTAACCCTTCTTTCCAATGCCCTAATTGGAGACGGTTGGTGGACGCTGTTCCAGGCCATTGGCTGGGGGGCAGTCGCAGTAATAGGTTCCCAAATCAACTTTGGAACCGTTGAACAATTTCATTCAGGCCGTCTTTACATTGCCGCCGTGGCTTCTGCCTTTCTCTTCGATTTTATCGCATCCCTCTCAATCTATTCCCCCGGCATGACGCTAGGCGAATTTGCAGTCTATCTCGCTCATGGTTTACCGTTTGATATTCTGCATGCGTTGGGCAATCTAACCTTTGCAGTATGGTTTGGACACTTTGTATTCCGTACACTTGAGACCATTGACTCTTTGGAGCAATTAGAACGAGCGGTGGTAGAGGATAATGTCGTCAACGGATGATGCCCCCTCAATGGCGCTTATTGTTCGCGCCGACCTCAACCTTTCAGCAGGAAAAACAGCGGTTCAATGTGCCCACGCAGCGGTCCAATGTGCACTACAAGCGCGCAGGAAACATGCTCGGCTTATGGAGCGATGGAGCCTTTATGGAGCGAGGAAAATTTGCCTCGTTGTAGATGATTTATCATCCCTTCACCGCTTGGCAAGTGAAGCCCATAACGCCAATTTGTCGTATCATTTGGTTCAAGATGCAGGCCATACCGAGGTGCCACCGGGGACCATCACGGTCCTAGGGATTGGGCCAGCCCCACGAAGGTCGCTGGATTTGATTACTGGTGATTTGTCAACGCTATGAGGTGAAGATGTGGGGCTCCGTTCGTTTATTCATCAATTGACGGCGCCACGTACCGATGCGATGCCTGTTCGTGGCAGTGTTAAACTCGTATGTGTTGTCAACCAATCCTTGAAGATGGGGAAAGGAAA
>CAXAHZ010000293.1:0-1885 GCA_963968875.1 uncultured euryarchaeote | reverse complement strand
GCGTTAACGCCCCGCAGGTATGAGATTAAAATCAGCGGGCCGACAAAGAACGAGAACCAAAAGACATTTTTCCGATTCATTCCTCACTACCTCCATGGTTTTTCGCTGAAAGCGCAGCTGTTCTTCTCAGGAATGGGGTGTATAAAGCTGGTAAAATCAGCAGACTGGAGAGCAGTGCGAGAGTGATGGCAACCACGAATGCCTGTCCGAACAGACGCAGGGGCAGCAATGCAGACAAGTTGAGTACAGCAAAGCCACCAGCGGTTGTTAGCGCTGCGCCGGCCATTGCACGCCCTGTTGTAGCGGTGGATCGTGCGACCCACTCGTGAGGTGTGCCAAACGGTGAATGCTCGGCTTCTTCTTCCAGTCTCGTCGTGAAATGGACCGCATAATCAACGCCCAGACCCAACGATAGAGCACCAATCGTCACCGTTTGGGAATTAATGTTGTAGCCAGTATAACCCATCAAACCGTAGACCCAAACAACGACCATCATCAACGGGATCCATGATACGAACCCTCGTTGAATACCTTCTTTGAGATTGTTTTGATTGCGCACCGTATGGATTGATGTAAGCATCAGCAAGATAACGACCGCAACAATGGCGGTTGATTGGATGGAGGCGTTAGCTACATCGGATGTTGTTTGAGCCTGGATGAGGCTTCGTCCACTGAGTCTCAAGGTAAAATCATCATCGATGTTGTCAGCCATGTCCACAAGAGTGGCTTCCATGCGTTCGGCAAATGCAACGGTTGCCGCCCAGTCCAGGGTTTCAGCCTGGAAAGAGATGACCGTCTGTCCACCATCTCTTGCCAGCAGACTCTTTGTCATCTCTATTCCAGTAGTATTTTCTAGAGCCCATGTTTCAAGCGCTTGCCACGCTTCAGATTCTCCTGTATCAATGGCTTGAATCAAGCCGTCAAGCGTGTTGTCTTGCAATCTCGCTTGTTCCAGAACATCCCACAAGCCATTGGTCACCCCATTTACATCGGGATGTGTTGAAAGTTCATCAGAGGTCAATCTCCATGCATCCCGTCCTGAATCCGACATGATCTCGCCATCAAGAACAATGTACAACGGCGACCGACTGGTCCCGAATTCATCGCTGATAAGAAGGAAATCGCCCACAACCGGCACGGACGTGTCAAGTTGGTCTCGTTGCTCAAATGCAACTTCGAGTTGTTGGAATCCAAAGAACATCGGAATGAGCAACACCACCGCAATGATACTAACGAGTTTTGGCCGTTGAGAAAGCGTGGCAATGTTGTTGCTTAACGGACCGATGTTTACTTTGCTGGCTTTTGCAAGAGTGAGACGTTTTGGGGGCAGGATGAGCATCAGTGCAGGTAATGCAGAGATACTGAGTAAGTAGATGAAGAACAATCCAATGGCGATCACAGTACCAAAGACCTGTAAGAAAGCAAGGCTGGAGAGACGGAACGAAAGGAAACCGACGATGTCGGTGAATATCGCAATGAGTAAAGCGATGGATGTAAGGATGGTTCCCTGGCGAATCGCTCGTTTTCGGACATCATATTCGAAATCTCGGAGGGTTTCCCGGCCCATGGGGTTGTTCTCTTCTTCTGAATTAAGTTCCTCTCGTATCCGTAATACAACGTGTAAACCATAATCCACTCCGATGGCAAGCAGCAGGACAGGAATAGAATTCATTGCTTGGTTGAAGGTCATTGGCACGCCAGCAAACTGCAACCATCCAGACAATCCATACGTCGCTAGAATCGCAAATACAGTTAGCGTAAGGACATAAGCAGTTTCACGAACACTACGGAAGTTGAACCAAAGTATGACACCGAGAAGGAGCATAGCGGCGCTGGTAAGTATTCCTATTTCCTTACCAACTGTCGCAGTAGAGTTCTTTGCAAA
>CAXAHZ010000292.1:0-1918 GCA_963968875.1 uncultured euryarchaeote | reverse complement strand
ACGCCACTCACTTCGCCAATTGCAGGATGGTTCCCTACATGTTGAACCAATGCTTCGGCAATGTCTGCCGGAGGCATTCCCAATTGCTTTGCAAATGGAAAGCAGGGGAGGGCGAGATCGCCTTGAGCAAGTTCTCTGGACGGTTGTAGCATCTTGTCAAGGGGTAGATTTTCTACACCCATGGTGGCAAGAGCTTCCACAATCAAGGGTTGAACAACAGCCTTCAGTATCTGCACAAGTTCACCCCATCCAAGGATATCTTAGGACTGCTGCCAATCCTCCAAAACCAAGAATAAGTTGGGAGCCTTCCTCGGTATCCGTTGAAATATAGATTACTTGGGAGTTGCTCGCCTCTGCGTCTTTGCCCAATATGTCAATAATAGAAGTGCTATCCATCTCTCGGATTGCTTCTCCAGAGGTCGAACATTCCGGGCATAATTTGTAAGGTTCATTGAGACTGTTGATCCTCTTCACCCATTCATGTTTGCACTTTCTACATTGAAGTTGCAAGTCCTTGGCTTTCGCTATGCCTTCAGAGACGAGTAGTTTGTCAACGGCGCCCTCGGCGAGTGCTCGCCTTACCATATGTTCACCGTACGTCGCTTTTGGATGAGGTCGGACCAATTCTTCAAGGAAGACGTTCATGATTTGACGCTCGGCGTCCAGTTCAATTTCCCCCATCAAGCCTCCAGCATTGTCAACAAGTTCCCGAACACCGGACTCGTTGGAATAACCAACATCAAAATGTGTCTTGGCGATTTTCTTCGCGATTTCGTGATGGAAGTAATCGTTCTTGACTACAAAATCCTTTGTAGCGCCCGGTCCTCCTATAATGATGGCTTGGATGTTCTCTAGATGCGGTAACCAATATGAGTTGGCGTGTTCGGTTGCCCTCTTGAAGAAGTTGTGTGCTGCTTCTTCAATAAGCCGTTCGAAACGCTGGGCCGATTGACCACCTTGTCGGTGTTTCCCCATAATGTTGGAGACAAGGTGTTCTTGTACATGGATGCGTTTTCCTGAAGCAATACCATAGGCTGCTTCAGAACGATCAATGACGAATAGACCGTAAGACTTTTTGTCGACGAGCATCTCTTCAAGTTGAGATAATTCAAACTTGGAATCGCATCGGTATCGGAATGAGATAAAGGCTTCAGGGGGATCTTCGATCACGACATTTATCATTCTGGTTTTGTTGTTGCCAATGATAATTGAACCAACGAAAATAGCGATGCCGTTTTCGCCAGGGCTTTTGAAGCGGGAAAGCGTAGCAATCGCTGATTCAATGGCACCTTGTACGTTCTTTTTTGTACCCTTGGATTTGATGTTTGCAGCTTGACCGTGTTCATTTTGAAGCATTTGGCGAGCATCATGGACCTGACGGTCAGGTGGGATGATGAGCGTAACCAATTCGGTTCCGAACCCCTTCATTTCTCGGAGTTCTTCCAAGGCCAGTTTCAGCCTAAGCCTTCGAGCCGATTGTTTTGCATCGTCCGCCACTTGGTACGCCCTCCATTGGGGGCTCTTTGTACGGCACTTCAAACCTCGCCTAATGGAACCCCTAATGTGACTCCTGTCTTTGGTCATGGCGATAGGATGAAAGGATGGCCGCGTCGCAGACAAGTCATGAGCATTCGTCATGTAGTCGCTATGGGTGGTAGTTTACTCCGCCCAGAAGAAGCGGACCAGCGTGAAACATGGATGGCTCGTTTGCGGCAACTCGTCGTTCATTTGGAAGGTAACGGAAGAAAGCTAGCGTTGGTTGTTGGAGGCGGGCTCCCCGCTCGTGAAGGCATACAACTTGCTGGTCCGATGATCAAAAGTTCTGCTCGCCTTGATGAGATTGGTATAGCTGCAACACGGCTCAACGCCACCGTATTGCAACAAATTCTTGCAGAAATTGGTTGTGATGTCGCTCCTA
>CAXAHZ010000291.1:0-1931 GCA_963968875.1 uncultured euryarchaeote | reverse complement strand
ATCATCTCTGAAGACGAGTGGGCTATGTTGGACCATCTAAGGCAGATTATCGGCGTTCAAGAGGACCAGCACGCGCTTATTGAAGAGGCAATCCGAGCGATGAGTGAGATAGATGCACAAGGTCGTAGGCGGGTTGAACGCCTCGAACGTTTCCTAACTGTTTGCCCTTATCGTTGAGTCTGAGAGGTCAAATGTTTGGGGTCTCTTGACATTGATAAGGGACAACCATTAGAAAGGACCTCTACTAGGGGCGGCCAACACCTATGTGTAAGAAGGAATAAAAATGAACCCTAGTGATGCGATTTATCAAAAAGTTGTAGCCCGCGACCCAGATCAACCAGAGTTTCACCAAGCGGTGAAAGAGGTTCTTGAATCATTGGAGCCAGTCCTTGAAGCTCACCCCGAGTATATCTCTGTGGTTGAGCGGGTGGTTGAGCCGGAACGTTTGATTCATTTCCGTGTCCCCTGGGTTGATGATGATGGTGCAACACAAGTAAATCGTGGTTTCCGAATTCAATTCAATGGAGCCATTGGACCGTACAAAGGTGGACTGCGATTCCATCCCAGCGTTAACGCCTCAATTTTGAAGTTTCTCGCTTTTGAGCAAATCTTCAAGAATTCCTTAACCGGCCTGCCTATGGGTGGTGGAAAAGGTGGAGCCGACTTCAACCCGAAGGGCAAGTCAGACGGTGAAGTCATGCGATTCTGTCAATCCTTCATGATGGAATTATGGCGGCATATCGGACAAGATTGTGACGTACCTGCAGGGGATATTGGCGTGGGTGGTCGAGAGATTGGTTACATGTTTGGAATGTACAAGCGATTGCAAAATGAGTTCCAAGGTGGAGTATTAACTGGAAAAGGCCTCTCCTACGGCGGTTCGTTGATTCGCCCAGAAGCAACCGGATATGGCCTTGTATACTTTGCCAGAGAGATGCTCGCAACCAAAGGCAAGTCCTTCGAAGGCGCTACTGTGTCAATTTCCGGATCTGGAAACGTTGCTCAATTTGCATGTGAGAAGGTCTTGGACTTGGGCGGAAAGCCTGTGACAATGTCGGATTCTTCAGGTTTCATTCATGATTCTGAAGGAATTGACCGCGAAAAGCTGGCTTGGATTATGGATTTGAAAAACAACCGCCGTGGTCGTATCTCTGAATATGCAAAGCAATACTCATCAGCAACCTTCACCGCAAGTGAACCAGAACCTTCCTTGAATGGATTGTGGGGCGTTAACGTTGATGTTGCCCTCCCATGTGCTACTCAAAATGAAATCAACGGTGAAGAAGCAAAGATGCTCGTCGCTAACAAGGTCATTGCAGTTGGCGAAGGCGCAAACATGCCTTGCACACCCGAGGCAGTTGAAGAATTCCATAAATCAGGAATTCTCTTTGCACCTGGAAAAGCCAGTAACGCAGGTGGAGTTGCTACTTCTGGACTTGAAATGTCCCAGAACTCCCTCCGCCTTGGTTGGAGTCGTCAAGAAGTTGATGAACGACTTGAGAACATCATGATTAACATCCACAAGAATGCCTCAGAAACAGCTAAACAATACGGTCGTGAAGGCGATTATGTCTTTGGTGCAAACGTCGCAGGCTTCCTCAAGGTCGCAGAAGCAATGATCGCTCAAGGAATCGTTTGATTCTGAACGGTTAGCCTTCAGCAGTAGGCTCGATATTCTTATTGAACACATGAGGCCATCGTTGTTTCAAGCTTCTAAAGAGCAATCGTGAAAATACCATTGAAAAAGCGAGAAATATCAGCGAGCTCCACCACGGAGCGTCTTGACTGGTCGCAAGGAAGTACGTTACAACTAAGATTCCCATGCCGTATACTGCTCTGAACGCTGCGAAGAGAAGGAAGCCCCGAAACAATGGGTTGTCTCTAATCTTCGTTCTCCAAGAACTCGAGACAGTCATTCCGAGCACCTTCAG
>CAXAHZ010000290.1:0-1943 GCA_963968875.1 uncultured euryarchaeote | reverse complement strand
TGTGAATGCTTTTTGCACCCATGACCGTGTCATGTATCGCCGGATGCGAATCTCTCAACACATCTTGTGCTTCATGTTCACCCTTTTGAAGGAATGTTCTTCGGCTGAAAAAACAGGGATATAAAAGCAGTTGGACAAATTTAAACCCATGGCAAAGTCGTTTCTTATTGTTGGTGGTAGCAGCGATATTGCACAAATTCTCGCACGAGAACTTCTAGATTCAGATCATCTTGTTACCTTACTTGCACGGGACACCGCTCGTGTCGCTCATCTCAAAGAACTCGGTGCCGATGTTCTTGAGGGAGATGCCCTTGATGAGGCTACGGTGGTGCAGGCTGTTGAGCATGCTAAAAGCCGGTCAGAAGAAGGAATTGCTGGAGCCGCACACCTGGTCGGCTCAATCGCCCTCCGCCCACCGCACGCCACAAAATTGGAAGATTTCGAAGCGGTGATTCAAACCAATCTCATTTCAGCGTTTATGATGCTTAAATCGGTTGGTAAAGCAATGCTCCGCAACGGAACGGGGCGCATGGTCTTCACCTCCAGTGTAGCGGGAAGTTACGGCCTTACAAACCACGAAGCGATATCCGCTGCGAAAGGCGGTCTTGAAGCCATGGTTCGGTCAGCGGCCTCGACCTATGCTCAGCGTGGAATTCGCGTCAACGCCGTCGCCCCTGGACTAACTGAAACGCGCTTAGGAGCCTCTGTACTACGGTCCGATGCCGTTCGCGAGGCTTCGGTGGGAATGATACCCTTGAAGCGAATTAACCAACCCGAAGAGATCGCCCAAAGTATGCATTGGCTGTTAACAGGGGCGCCCGACAACCTAACCGGTCAAATCATTCATTTGGATGGCGGTATGTCAAGCATACGGGGCTGATGAAATGAACGTCGCAGTGGTCGGGGCAGGAATTGCAGGACTTGCTGTCGCCGTGGGCCTTGAAGAAGCCGGTCACAACGTAACCGTTTACGAAGCGGCAAGCAATTTAGGCGGTAGGATGAGCGGTGTAGAGTTTGACAAGTACCCAATTGACAATGGGTTTCATGTTCTCCATACCGCTTATCCAACTGTAAAACGATGGATAAACCTCGAGGGGCTTGAATCAAAACCGATGGACCCATGCACTGTTTCAATAGATCCGCTGTCGGGACGGAAACGGATAATGGGCGATGCGCTTAAGGCCCCGCGATATTTGTTTCCGACCCTAAAAGCAGTGGGAATTCGAGACGGCATGAGGTTCCTAAAATGGAGGGTTCAAACCTCTTCAAAAGACCTTGAGCGCTCTCTAGACAGCGAAAGTCCAGACATTGAAACCGGGCTAAAAAACCGACGATTTCGTCCATCGACTCAGCGCGTTCTGAGGCCACTCTTCGCAGGTATTACCCTTGACCCCTCTCTCTCTGAGCGTTTTTCTTTCGCAGATTTCACTTGGGGGGCGATGGCCCATGGGAAAATGGTTGTACCAAGGAATGGAATAAGGGCAGTACCGCATCAACTTGCAGACCGGTTGACCAAAACCACCGTTCATCTGGACACAAAAGTGGACTCAGTATCACAACATCATGTATGTGTCAACGGTGAACATGTAGAATACGAACGAGTCATATTGGCTACGCCACAACACGTCACCCAAGAACTCCTCTCAGGATATGAGGTCGCCCATGAGACGACGGAACGCTTGACAAGCACCGTTGTATTTTCCACCCCTTCGGCCCCGTTTCGACAAGCTCGGCTCCTGTTGAATGAACGCTGGGGAGAGGACGGAAGAAAGGTGCTCCACGTCCATGTTCCAACAAATCTACATCCTTCACCGGGAGGTCAACATTTTGTTATTGCCACCTTAGTCGGGCCCGATGCAATGAATCCATCTCCTCCAGAGATTCAGAACGAGTTGGTTTCGTGGTTTGGAGCTCAAGTAAACGATTGGAGTCACGTGTTGACG
>CAXAHZ010000289.1:0-1955 GCA_963968875.1 uncultured euryarchaeote | reverse complement strand
GAAGGATTAGAACCAGGGCATGCGTCAATTCAAGACCCTCTTGGTAACGCCATTCACACACTTACCGGAGGTCCGATAGAGGGAGCAACTGTTGCGGTACACGGACTGGGCCCAATAGGGTTGTTTGCAGTAAATGCCGCTAAAGCAATGGGTGCAACGACTGTGATAGGAATTGATTGGGACAATGAATACCGGATGGAGCTTGCCCGCGAATTGGGAGCAGACCTCGTTCTGGGCAAGAACAACAATGTCGTTCAAGAAATACTTGACGCCACTGAAGGAAGAGGTGTTGACAATTCTTGTGAGTTCTCTGGGTCACCCTCTGCGTTGTCCAATGCAGTTCGCTCAACAAGGATGGGGGGCTACGTCAATGTTCTCTCCGTTTACGGCCAAGAGATGACAGAGATTCCGATGAATGAAGTGGTGTTTCGTTACCTCCATTTGAAAGGTATTAACGGACGCAAGATGTGGTCAACTTGGGACAAAATGCATGAACTTCTTCAACAAGGGAGCATCGATGTTGAAAAAATTGTAACTCACAGGATGCCGATATCCAAGTTTGAAGATGGAATTGAACTTGCCCTTTCGGGAAAATGTGGTAAAGTTGTTTTAGACTTTGATTAAGCGCCAATCCAACGGTACCTTCGGGCCCCTTCGTCAACGCCCTCATCCCCAATTCCAACCAATGCGAATTCTCCTTGAGGCTCTACAACACTGTTATCTTGTACACCTTTGTGGAGGTTTTCATAGGTTGTATGGTCAATAGCAATTCTTCCTGCAAGGCGCTCAAAGAGGTGCCATCGGGAAACAACTTCCCGCCAATTTGGACTCACTGTTCCTGAGAACACCTTTGCTTTTGCACCTGAGCCGTAACCGCATAAGCCAAGTTTGGTATCATCAAGATTGCAATTTTCTTCTAGATCCGATTCAAAGGTTGACATCAAAGCCAAGAAAATTGAGCCAGTGTATTGGTTTCCGATCAAACTACTCGCACGCTGGCCTTTCTCTATTCGACTAGCATGGAATTCGATATATTCTGGAGTCTTCGAGATGGACCGACGATAAACATCCATCTCAGATTCCCATGCTGCGATCATGGTTTCGTCAGCCGATGGAGGAAGCTCAGGCATCGGGCCGATATTGCTCACAACATTTTCCCACATTTTGGAGTCTTTACGGTCATGCCGAAATACATCGGGGAACATGCGTTTTGCTTGGAAGGCATAGGGCAGGTGCATGATGATTCGCGACCATTGTTCGGTCAGTGGCTCGTCTTCTTTAGAATCGTATAGTCCTTGGCGAGATGCCTTTTTCGAGTAGTCATGGAAGGCTTGCCTAACTGCAGTTTGGTAGCAGCGGTTGGAAAATTGGCCATCAAATACCGGGTCGTCTCTGTGTACATTTACAGACTCTTCTCCGTGGGCAAAGATGCCAAGTTTTCGAACCGTAGATTCTGGAAGATGGCGGATCATACGTTCAATCAAACCCTTTTTGACTGACTGACCTGTTTCTTGAGCAAGTTGCAGTACATTGGAAATTACCGAACGAAACGTAACTTTTCTACGAGGCTTGAAAAAATCATGAACGGGGGTCGTGGAGACTCCAATGCAATCTGGGATCTCAAGTAAGCGTGGGTTTCTGCGAATCAAAAGGGCCCCTCCACCGGCACCTTGAGTGTATTCACCGGAGGATTCCAAAGCATACTTTGCGTTGTCTGAAAAAATCACAACTCCCAATCGCTCATCGTGTTCATTTGACCTTGCAACCCAGTCAAGAGTAGTGTGCATTGCATCAACAGCACCTATGCAGGCGAAGGTCATATCCACAACATCACAGGTTTGAAAACAATCATGACCAAAACGCTCAGCATAACGTTGAGTTAACATGTCTAGGATGTATGTAGCAGTCGGTTTTGCACCGTCCAAGGCCGATTCTGTTCCGAGATACATCCTTCC
>CAXAHZ010000288.1:0-1960 GCA_963968875.1 uncultured euryarchaeote | reverse complement strand
TCAGCAACAATGCTCCATTTTATTGGCGGCTCATTGGGTGCTGCAGACAGCGGCCCTGGCCCCTTCTGTTTTGGTGGAATGCAACCCGGTGAATGGTTGTGTGCCGATGGGGTGAACGGAATGTATCACGTCCACCCTTGGTGGGACAAGTTGGTCCACAGCATGAACAGCACAGCCATTGCCATTGCATGGTCGCTTGGTTGGAGGAGAATGTCAGAGCACAACGGATGGCAACTCTCACCTCGGGTCGTGGCTTTCACCGCTTTTTCCCTTAGCGTGGCCATTGGTGTGGCCTATGAAGTGTACGAGTTCTTTGGCAAGACATTTTTTCAAACGATTGACCAAGGCGGATACGTTAACACAGCGACCGACCTGGTAAGCGACATGTTAGGCGCAGGATTAGGCGTATTGTTTACTCACTACTACGACCCAATGAACAAAACCGCAAACAAAAGCGGCCAACTACCACCTCCCATTCAAGTAGCGCTCACAAACAAGGGGTCCACCCCTCTGATGGCCATCGGTGCAATTCTTTCATTGGACTACCTTTTGTTGGAGGGTAGCATTGTTAGCGCTGACTACGATTTGATTGGACAACTGATGCTTGGCTCAATATTCGTTTCCGGATTGATCGTCGCACGTTGTCTCTTCCAGAACAAACGGGCGGCCAAAATTGATGCTTTTGAAGCCTCAGAAATGTCAGCCTAACCGCAACAACAGAACCATCATTGTCATGAAATCACAGGGATTCAGTCAAATCCCTCAAGACATTATGGACGAGTACAATCTGTATTAGTAATTTTATCCCACAATCAACTATCTCAAAAAATTTATATATCAAACCCAAAAGGCCTTATATACATTCACTAGATTAGTGGGTTGGAGATGAGAATATGGATGATCAGCAAGTAGAAGATATTGTCAAGTGCAGCGACTGTGGAAGTCGTTCACTATCGAGAGACGAAACACGTGGCGAAGTGGTCTGCGACGACTGTGGATTGGTGTTGGAAGACAACGTCATCGACCAAGGCGCAGAATGGCGCGTCTTTTCCCCCGAACAAGGCGATCAGCGTGCCCGTACCGGTGCGCCAATGACCGTCATGCTCCACGACAAAGGTCTCTCAACGGACATTGACTGGCAAAACAAAGATTATTCTGGAAAAACCATCAATTCCCGATATCGTTCTCAATTCTACCGCATGCGAAAGTGGCAGAAGCGCAGTAGAGTTAGTAACGCTACTGAGCGTAACCTAGCAATGGCCCTAGCAGAACTGGACCGTATGGCCAGCCGCCTGGAACTCCCAAAGTCAGTTCGTGAAGCAGCAGCTGTCAACTACAAGAAAGCCGTTGACAAGCGTTTGATTCGCGGCCGCTCAATCGAGGGCGTTGCAGCAGCCTCGCTCTATGCAGCTTGCCGGCAATGCGGCGTTCCGCGAACTCTGGATGAGATCGGACAAGCATCCCGTACTGGACGAAAAGAAATTGGACGAACTTACCGATTTATGGTACGTGAACTTAAGATGAAAATCATGCCAACCGGACCAGAAGATTACATTTCCCGATTCTGTTCAGGACTTGGATTGGATGCAGAAGTTGAAGCAAAGGCATACGAACTCATCAAGGCCGCTCAAGAGAAGGAATTGACCAGCGGTCGTGGGCCAACTGGAATCGCAGCATCGATCATCTACATCGCCTCCGTGCTGTGTGGAAAGCGCCGAACTCAACGTGAAGTTGCCGAAGTCGCCGGTGTTACCGAAGTCACCATTCGTAACCGATACAAAGAACTCATTCAAAACCTCAACATTGAACTTGACATCTGAGGGAAGTTCCCGAACGAAAGTCGTTGGAGTGTGAACTGCGTGAGCAAGATTCGAACAAAGATTTCAAACGAAGCGTTTGAACTCGTTGCGACCGGACTCGTTGAAGCCCTTGAACGAGGAACGATGGCTTGGCCACTGCC
>CAXAHZ010000287.1:0-2006 GCA_963968875.1 uncultured euryarchaeote | reverse complement strand
GTGACCAAATCTGCATGAGAAAGGGCCGCTACAAGGGAGGCATGTTCGCCGCTGTTCGTTGCGTTCGTTGGTATGTCGTCGCTTGCGTCTGCCGATACTGTGAACGGGATGGTTGCGAGAAGGAGGCTGGCTGTCAAAATGAATACACTGATTCGCTTCATGGAGTCCGGTCCAAGTACGGCCCCTTATAGACGGGTGTATTTTTTCGTCAAACAAATGGAGACCGGTATTCGTGAACATCCTCTGCAATTCGTAGGAGTTGGTTGTACTTAGAAACCCTGTCTGACCGAGCGGGCGCTCCGGTTTTGATCTGCCCGGCTCTCGTGCCGACTGCAAAGTCTGCAATCGTCACGTCTTCAGATTCTCCACTTCGGTGAGAAACGACGTTGTTGAAACCGTGTGTTGATGCCAAATCCATAGCTTCCAATGTTTCAGTAACGGTCCCAACTTGGTTGAGTTTAACCAACATTGCATTTGCCGCGCCCAACTCAATTCCCTGAGAAAGTCGTTGGGATTGAGTAACAAACAAATCATCACCAACGGATTGTACACGATGTCCGTTTGCCTTGGTGAAGGAAGCCCATCCTTTCCAATCATCCTCGCCAAACCCGTCTTCAATTGATAGAATTGGATATTCATCCAGCCATCCTGCATACATATTGGACAGGTCCTCGCTTGAGAGCACCTTACCATCCATGTGATAACCGTCGGCGTGGAGGAATTCTGTTGAAGCAACATCCAGTGCAATTCCAATTTGCTCGGTCGAGTACCCCGCTCCTTCAATCGCTCTAACCATGTATTTCAGGCCGTCTTCATTTGAAGGAAGATTTGGTGCAAACCCACCTTCATCGCCCACTCCTCCGAGCAAACCGTCTTTTTTCAGCTCTTTTTTCAGTGAATGATATGTTTCAACACCCGCCCGAAGACCCTCTTTGAAATCATCAAACCCGTGAGGCATAACCATGAACTCTTGCACATCAACGTTTGAAGCAGCATGAGCCCCTCCGTTCAGGATATTCAGCATAGGGACTGGCATTAATCCGCCCGCAACACCACCAACATACTTCCAAAGTGGGAGTTCGTGGTATGCAGCTCCAGCATGTAGACAGGCCATTGAGGCGCCTAGCATTGCGTTTGCACCAATGTCTGATTTGTTTGGCGTCCCGTCGAGTTCTAACATCACTTCGTCAATGATTCGTTGCTCATCAACTGGAAGACCAACGAGGGCCTCCTCCAATCGTTCCTTGACATGCCGAACTGCTTGCTCTACGCCCTTCCCCATGTAGCGGGTTTGGTCTCCATCTCGTAATTCAAGAGCCTCATATGCCCCAGTAGATGCCCCTGAGGGCACGATGGCTCGTCCCATAAGAGACCCCTCAACATAGCAGTCAACTTCTACGGTTGGTTGTCCGCGACTGTCCAAAACCATTCTTGAGTCCAATCCCGTTATGTGTCCTGACACAATACTCCCTCGTAACGGCCAAGTGAAGGAAGGTCTTGAATGAAGCGGGAGTTATTGATTCGTACGGTTCAACCAGGCCATCCACTTAGCTACATGGGCTTGAATTTGTGGCACTTCAACTTCGGACATACCTTGCAACATCCAACACAATTGTTCTTCAAGGGGGGATATGGAAAACAATTCAGCCTTAAACACGGGTTCGTTATCGATCAAAATATGCCTACGACGGTCTTCAACAAAACAATGAATGAGATGTCGCGGGAAGTGATGAATGATCGATTGCTGGGGGCACAAGAGGACAAGCGACTCATTTAGGAAGAGAAGTGATTCTCCTGTCATAGGATTCAACTCGTGGAAATGAATTGGTGTTGACCCAAACATAGCCGCAACATCAATTTGGAGCCAATCCTGCTGGCTTATCGGTAGATTGCATTGTGAAAGATGATCCAAAAATGCTTGGAGCCCGGCTTCTTCACTGAGGGCTTTGGTCCGCATCAAACCAATGTGGTGGGGCTTCCTTTTGAACCCCCCGAAGGTTTAGATG
>CAXAHZ010000286.1:0-2008 GCA_963968875.1 uncultured euryarchaeote | reverse complement strand
CATTGACAAAAATCATCTTTGTTGATTTAGATAACCGACATATCATTTCCACGAAATCACGTGGGTTCTCTCATTCCCCTCAAGACATTATGAGGAAGTACAATGCGTGTTCTGTCCTCCATTACAGACGCTAGCGTCTGACAAGACCCACTGAGAACCCTTCTGAATAAGCGGTTTGTTTAGAAGGGCGTTTAGCATAACCTCGTAAACATAAGCAAACCACTTGTTCCCTTGTGATTCGAAACATATGCGGCCGGTCACAGTTGGCCATAAGCCATAAACGCCTCCGGTGGAGCCGAATGCCATGGACACTCAGCGCGCCCTCCTAATTACACTGGTTTTGCTTCTTTCAAGCATAGCCGGTTGCTTTGGTAGTGAACAAGAACTGGAAGAAGAATTTGATCTCAACACGGAAGAACGAACCTTGTTGGGAATGGGTGACTCTGTCATGGAATGGAACAGGGAAGACGCCTCGACCATCCCGGAGGTCGTGGGAGAGGAAGCAGGGTTCGCAGTGCTGAACAACGCCGAAAGTGGTGCCAAAGTCATCGAAGAGAGTTACGCTATTCCTTCTCAGTTCGTCGAACACAATTGGGATTGGGTCATCATCAACGGTGGAGCAAACGATGTGGATGGCTACTGCGATGAAGATGAGGGGGCCGTTCTTGATGCAATCATATCTGATGATGTTTCACAAGGTGACATGGTGGATTTGGTCAATAAGGTCTCAACCTTCGCAAAGCACGTGATGCTTGCATCCTACTATGACATCCCGTCTGATTCAGAGAGCATGGTTGGCTGTGAAGCGGTCATGGAAGAGATGGAGCTTCGCTATGAAGCCCTTGCCAACACCCTTCCTAACGTTCACTTTTTCGACATGGGAGAAGCTATTACACCCAGCAACCGTGAATATTACGACGAAGACTTACTTCACCCGTCCCCCGATGGATGCGTTGCTATTGGCATGATGATGGCAGAGCGCATTGTGGAAATTGAAAGTACAGCCCGTCAGTCGGATTCTCCCGTGACGCTTGATCCACTCGAAACGGTCTTCAACGGCATGAATTACGATGGCAATTACTACTATGCGGAAGCAGAATGGGTTGTACACGATCCCTCTGAAATCGTGGAAATTGATGGCATGTTGATGATTGCCAACTCGGGGAAGGGGCAAGAAGATGGCTACAATTGCGGTCTAGAAACATGGTATATATTCCCCAATGAGACCTCCTTTAGCCCAGGTCAATGCCTGTTGAGCGAAAAGCCAGCATGGGTGTCTCAATTTGTTTCAAGCAACCGTGGTGCCTATTGGGCTCCAGGATTCTTGGATGCAAGAACCATGTATTACACCGTTCCAGTTGGCAATGCAATGGGCAATCCAGACTCAACTGAATCGTGTATTGGAATGATCAAAGCCACTGGAACTGCTCCAAATTTGGTTTGGACAGATCACGGATCGCCGATCCTCTGCCAGTGGCTTGGTGAATCGAATACCGACGAACCTGAACCACCGGCTTTGGACCCTGCAACAATTACCGATGATGACGGCCGAACCTATCTCATCTACGGTGGTGCCCACATATGGATGACTGAACTCAATTCGACAACTGGTGAGCACCTCACCGGTGAAGATTGGGATAACGGTACTTCGGGCACCTATGTCCATCTGGCAAATGGCCCCCTTGATCCAGAAGCCGAAGAGGAGACATGGACAGAAGCCGCCTACATCCACAAACAAGGCGACTTCTACTATCTCTTTGTCAATTGGTTCAGATGTTGTGGAGGTCCAGAATCAACCTATGAGATCTATGTCGGTCGTTCTACTACCATCGACGGGCCCTATGTTGATGCAAACGGAGTCTCGATGCTTGAGGGTGGAGGCACATTGGTCATGGATCGAACATCAGGGTTCATCGGTCCCGGCCACGCTTCAATTTTCATACACGGGGACACTCAGGTCTTTACCCATCACTTCTACCCAGATGGTGGCGATGAAGAAGAACCTTGG
>CAXAHZ010000285.1:0-2010 GCA_963968875.1 uncultured euryarchaeote | reverse complement strand
ATCGTATCGGATTATGGACAAGGCGTAATTACCGACCAAGGTTCTGAAATTCTTTTCAAGAGAGCGAAAGAATTGGACTTACCAGTCATAGCCGACCCTAAACTTACCGGACTGCATCGAACTGAAGGCGTTGATTGGATTTTATTTCAGCATCAAGGACTTGAATTGATGCGTAGAAGAGTCGGGGCTGCAACGGGGGCAGAAGCTGCGGAAAAATTGATTCAGCAATACAACTGGAGACATGTCGTAGTCCTTTCAGGTGAAGCAGGAGTCACCATCTACTCAGCCGATCACGATACTGTCCATGCGCCATGTGGCCTTGTTGATTTGAGGCAAATGATTGGTCTCATCGATGCTGCGGCCGTCGCTATCGCTTTTTCCCTCTCACGAAATCTTGATGTGAAATCCACTGCACTTCTTGCTAACGCTGCATGTGAATGTATTCTTGCTGCTGAAAGGACAGACTCCTTCGTATTAAGCCGAGAAGACCTAATACATCGCATCGGCGAACAAGTTTGGAATCTTCAAGTCTCGAAGCGGTGAGGTGTTGCAATGAGTGCATGGCCATGGCCAACTACCGCCGATGTCGCCATACGTGCATATGCGGCGTCCTTCCCGAGTTTACTTACAGAAGCGGCATTGGGTGTGCAATCGTTACTTGCATCGCCCCAAGGACAAGAACAAGCTCCTCGTTGCGTACGTCACTACGGTGAATGGCGGGTTCAATGTGAACATTCTCCCCGAGATCGAAGCATGCTCCTCGTAACTTGGCTTGAGGAAGTTCTCTATCGCCATGAAGTACACAACCAATGGTTTTTGGACGGTGCAATCAAAATTGAAGATGTAAACGGCGAATTCACTGTTGTAGCCCAAGTCACCTGGGTCGTGGCCGATGAGGTGGAGCGTGAATTAGAAATCAAGGCAGTGACCACGCACCTACTCGCTGTTGAGGAAGTAGAAGCAGGAATCACCGTACCTTCGCCTGACGCAGATGTGCCGGAATTCCAAGGTCCGGGATGGTACTGTGATGTTGTGTTTGACATATGAGTGGGAATTCCTAGGGTGGACGCTCGTTCAACGAGGCCAAATCCGCAAGCTTCCTCCATCCCGACACCCCACAGCACCCATGGCTCCAGGTAGGGCTGCTCCGTTCCCGGCCTGACCTAATCCCCCGGCTATTCAGTTCCCGTTTCCTTCCGGATACGGTTCATGACACCCGAGTCATGTGGGGGCGAGACATCAACGTCCGCCTACGGGAACCCTGAAGCCGCTCTCGCCGCCCCTAGGCGTTCAGTCCACCATAACGACGCTGTGTGGTACAGGGTACGCCGAGCTCCCCACCTATCCCATCGGGCCCTGCTGCCCAGCCTATATCAAATCAGCGTCAGATGTATTTAATCGGATGCTGCCTCTTCTTCGTATTTTGACGGGCAAGAAGTCTTGATTGTGCTTGCTTCCAACACATATGTATCCCCTTCCAACATAAGAACGCCTTCCGCATAAACGGTTCGGTTATCACCCAATCCATTTGAAACCGCTGCATTGGTGTACCGAATCTCAAGCGTAAAGGATTCACCCTCAAGTGTAAACATCATCGTGTTGTTGTCAATACTTCCATCCAAGACTTCGCCTCTAACAGCTACTTCGTCACCAACGTGGGGGGTTGGGTCTAACATCAATTCATCAACTGTGCGCGTTGGCACAGGTGCTTGAACAAGAAGAGTTCCGAGTAGGCCGAGGGTGACGACGGCACCGACGACCATAATCCGGGTTCGCCTTGACCACATAATCCTCCCACCCTGCACTCCTTTAGAAACCCTGTTAAGAGGAATCCTTTTCTTTCCCTACAGCATGATTTAATGATGTATACCCGTGATTGTTCAGTTGACGATGTAAACCGTTGACAACTGATTTTGTCAACGATGGACCTTCAAAAACAAATCCGCTGTATGCCTGCAAAAGAGTAGCTCCTGCATTGATTTTCTCCCACGCATCATTGGCGGACATTAT
>CAXAHZ010000284.1:0-2017 GCA_963968875.1 uncultured euryarchaeote | reverse complement strand
CCGATTTCTATGAAAGCGAGCCCAGTGGCCTCCCAACCCCTGAGTGAAACAGCATTCTTGTCCATTCCAGCTGCCAAACCGAAAGGATGCTTGTATCGTTTACCAAATACTTCAACGGAGAGGTCTTTGCGAGGACTGTATGCCATTCTTAAGATTGTACGCGTAAGTGGATTATTGGAGAACAAGCGCAATAATTTCAGACTTCTAAGATGGGCTCGTTCTGAATCTTGAATCCTCAGAAAAGGGCGTCCGAACCAACGATATAATACGCCCATGTTGGTGACTCGTGAAAGCCATCTTTGAAGACTTGCCTCGTTTTGGAACAAATCATGCGAATCACCGACCCTGCGTGGCCCGCTGTTCAAGAAGCGGCACGCATGATGTTGCGGGAAGATGGAACATCAATTCTTATTCCGAAGAATCTCAATGATTCCGTAGAGGAACTCATACTCAAAATGGGCGATACTATGCCAAGTCGGCAAACCTTTCCAAGTGTTAGTCACGTCAGTAAAGATGAAATTATTTTTACGATGAATGACCATACATCCCCTCATTTTTACTGTGGCCTAAGTACCCCATTAATTGGAACATTATGGATACCATTTGAGGCCAGCAAGATTTGGAATATACTGAGGCAAGCTATGTTTGATTTACTTGACGCTGGATATCCCGGCTGCCTCGGATGCGGCGGAAAAGGTTCTGAGGCTGAATGGGATGAAGTTGCCAGTCGGACACGAATGAATTTAGATTTCATCGTTTGAATAATAGATGAAATGAAACATTTCATGCATGCGAGAGCATCATTGAATTGTTGAAGGAGGGTTCAAGTATGGTCGTCTGCGGCCCCTTATCATATGTCTATTGTCATCATTGCCGAGAAACCCAGTGTTGCACAAGACCTCGCCAACGTTCTGGGAGTAAGCAAAAAAACAGACACACACTGGGAAAGTGATGACCTTATCATCACATGGGCAGTAGGGCATTTACTTCAACTCAAGTACATGGATGATTATGATGCTGCCTTCAAAGATTGGCGCAAGACCATCGACCGTCTCCCATACATCCCAGAGAACTTCGAATACAAGCCAATTGGAGGGCGCAGCAAATCCCAACTTTCAGCAATAATGAAGCTCATCAAGAATAAATCCGTGACTGAAATTGTAAATGCTTGTGACGCAGCCAGAGAAGGAGAATTGATTTTTAGAACAATTGTCCAGCACTCAAAGGTCAAGACTCCTGTCACTCGTATGTGGATGCAATCCATGACATACGATGCAATGAACACAGCATTTGAACAGAGAAAACCCGGAGATGAGTATCAAGCTCTAAGCGATGCCGCATATTCCCGAAGTTATGCGGATTGGATTATTGGAATGAATGGGTCAAGAGTTGCCAACACCTACCTACCACGGAAGAAAAGTGAAAAGTCTCCAAATTCACTTGGCCGGGTTCAAACCGCAACATTAGCCCTCATTGTAGATCATGAACTCAAAGTACTTTCACACATACCTATGCCATTTTGGCAGCTAAGCGGGACGTTCAATGCCGGTGATGCAACATGGACAGGACGTTGGGAACGCAAGGGGCACAAAGATGACCCATCTCAGCCCGAAAAGAAAGCGCACCGTATCGTAGAAAAAAGTGAAAAAGAAGAAATTGAACAAATCCTTTCCTCCGGTTCCGTTATTCAAGCCTCGGAAAAAGAACGAGTCAAAAAGGAGCAACCACCGTTGAACTTTGACTTGACTAACCTGCAAAAGCGTGCGAACGGCCTCTGGTCATGGTCAGCAAAACGTACGTTAGGCGTTGCCCAAGACCTCTATGATAAATTCAAACTAACAACCTATCCCAGGACAGATTCAAGATACCTTACAGAGGATATGCACGAGACTGTTGCAAAAACTTTGGACAAACTCTCCGTTCAATCCGCATACGCTCCGCATACCAAGCGTCTAGCAAAAGAGGGTTTGAAAAACGCTGGGAGAAATTACAATAACAAAAAAGTGAGTGACCACTA
>CAXAHZ010000283.1:0-2026 GCA_963968875.1 uncultured euryarchaeote | reverse complement strand
TCAACATCTTCTTCTTCATAGGTCTGCTTTCGTTGAACAAAACGACGAATGAGCCGTGTCGCTCCGTCAGTATCGGTCGTGGCGGTATGGCACACATTGAGGTAGAGCTTGAAGCGTTCCGTAATGGCTCCTTTCAAGGCAGGTACCTTGTTGAGCAATCCTATGGCTTCATCCCAATGCTTAGCATGAGCATAATGGATCAGAGATTTACGATACAAGGTAATTGGAAGGGCGAGGATGGAATCGTCATCTTCGCTGCTGCCTTCCTGTTCCTTGTCTTGGATTGTTGCAGCAGTAAACAGTTCAGCGGCTCTTGAATACTCACGCGCTGAGTTCAATTCGTCCCCATTTGATGCGAACAAGGCTGCTCGTGCTAGAGGAGCCCATGGGGAACGCGGGGCGGCTTGTTGATACCATTCAACAAAATTAGGAAGTCCAAGGTCGTGTTCCAGTGCAAGATATGAAAACGATGGTATGAGGCGCATTGGGAGGGATAAATCATGCATCAGTTCGTCCACCGCAGCCGCATCTTCAGAGCGGGCCAAACCGATGTGATAGGTCTGCAGCAATCCGTTCATGGTCAGAGTTAACAAAATAACTTCAAAGAGGCGATGTTCAATCGGTGAAAGGTCCAGTTCCGAAAGACTGTTGCGCATCTTTTTGATGCTGGTTGGACTCACTACCCCTCCGCTTCCGCTTTGAGACAATGCGGCCTTTATTGGTGAATATGCCTTAAGCGCTGTCTTGGTATTGAGGACTTCAACAACTTCTGCAGTTTCTTTGTAAATTCCCTCCAGAAGAAGAAGGAGGTGTTCGGCAACAGGGCTGAATACAGACGGTACACTCAGCCCATGAATGGCTTGGAGGGCTTGTTGGCGGCAGTGTGTTAGTTTCTCACTCATTTGAACCGACAGATGAGCGCTCGCTACATGAGATACGAAGAGCGCTTCATACGGGTGAGTTAGAGGCAACATTTCGTCTTGGGAAAAGACATGGCAGAGACGCTCGAGGTCCAACGCCACCATGAGCAAATCGATGATGACTGATTTCGCTTCTTCCCATGATCGCCCTTGTTTATCGCAGAGACGTTGGGCAACAACCGTCCTGACTTCACTTGAAAGTCCATCGTGAACGACCATGTTGTACCATGCACTGTCGTCCAAATGGTCGATATAACTCATCAGCCATGATTCTGCATCGGCGCTTTTCAAAGAAACGATGAGTGGAAGAAGTTCTGAAACATCTGACGAGGCATCAAGGCTAAGGCTTTGGAGAACTTCAATCGCTTCTTTGTCCTTTTTCTCCCGATGAAGTGCTTGCAATTGCCACCACGTTAAGCGGTCAATTGAATCGGTAATGCCTGCTTCCTTCAGAATCGAGAGGCCGTCAGAGAGTTGCTTTGAGGTGAGACTCTCTGCTGAGGCAGGAGCAAGAGACCAAGCCAAACGAAGGCGGGCGAGATTCAAACCATCTTCGCCGTCCAAAAGGAGGATACCTTCCCAATTTGAGACCTTGCCGCTAAGGAGTTGCTCCAGGTCTTGAAGCGCCTCAGTTAGGTCTTCGTTCGAGGACTTGCAATCCTTGAGCGTCGTTTTTTCTAACGATGTTCTGGAGTGAATGGCGAGTAAAAGGCTGACAAAAGCCATGCTTCCTTTCAACTTCAACAGATGCGCTTCAGGTTGAACCGAGCGACCTCCTGAAAGTTGATTGATGACTTTTTGCAAAGCGACTTTGGTTTCTGCATCTTCAGCGGATTTTGCCGCTAATTGGAGCACAGATGAAAGAGACTCTACATCATCAGGATTGATTCTAAATAATTCAGAGTCCAATGATTTTTTTGCGGATTTTTTGGAGGCCTTACTTTTGGGGAACGCCAAAAACTGTCCGAGCAATGTCGTTTTTTCTCCGACCGTATGCCAAACTGGATGAACGCCTTTAGCCATACAGACTTCCCTCCGGTTGCTTTCTTCGACATCCCATGCCTCATCCCACGATTCTGCATCCAATTGTTTGTGGATGAGGAGAG
>CAXAHZ010000282.1:0-2037 GCA_963968875.1 uncultured euryarchaeote | reverse complement strand
CTGCAAGGATCGCTCAAGGATTTGATGAATGTCTCTGGATCGGCAACGTTGACGCAAAGCGAGATTGGGGATTTGCTGGAGATTATGTTGAAATGCAATGGCGTATGTTGCAGCAGGAACAACCCGAAGATTATGTCGTTGCAACGGGTCGTACTCACAGCGTTCGTGATATGATTACACTCGCCTTTTCCCATGTAGGAATGACCCTTACGTGGTCGGGTGACGGCGTTGATACCATCGCTACCGACCAAGACGGCAACGTTCGCGTACGTACAAACCCCAAGTTCTTCCGTCCAGCGGAAGTAGATTTGTTGATTGGTGACCCAGCTCTTGCGGAAAAGGAACTTGGATGGGTCCCAGGGACTTCGTTTGAAGAACTCGTACAGATGATGGTGGACTCCGATATGACCATCGTTCAAGAAGCGGTTTCTGGAGGTTATGCGCCTCCAATTCCCCCAGAGTGATTCCACAACGTTTCTTCGTTAAGTTACATATACCCGTTTGAACAATGCTCCGGCATGGTTACGGAACGAACCCACAATGGCGACACATATTTACGCGTAGAATGGGGAACTGAAACAAACGAAATCCTCCGTCATGAGGCCTTGAAATGGTATCCTTCAATTCTATGGTATCGAGAGGAATTGTTCGTTGAAGGTCTTTTCTTCGCTATCGTATCGTCGGAAGATACAGGTGAGGTGTTCAAAATGTATTCTTTTTCATGTTAACCGAAAGGCCCTGCTTAGGGCTTGGGCAGTGGTTTGATTCCAAAAAGAAAACGAGTCACGCCCGTTCTCCTCAAGAGTTCAAACAGGATCCAACAACCTATGGTGACCACAACGCAGGAAAAGAGTACTGCAGGGATATGGGTCAACCCGAGGTGGCCTGCAAGAGAAAGACCTGCGAACGTAATCGGCATGTGGACGATGTAAAATGGATAGACGCCTTGATTGAGATAGGCGAGATAGGGGCTCGGTTTATTGAGGAAATATGCACCCCATGAAAACACCGTGAGGCACCAAAACCATGCGTGAAAACTATGGATGAAACAACCGAGTACAGTCATCGGGTTGTGCAGTAAACCCTGTTCAATCCACCCTCCATCAACATATGCTATGCCATCCGCATGTTGTTGAAGTCGTAACCAAACAAAAGCCACGGTTAGGAGAATGGTTGTTCCTGTAATGAAACTGCGACGTTGCTCTATGAATGAATAATACTCTTTCTTTGCGACGATACATGAGTACCCAACGGCAAAGAAACCAAGATACCATAGCCACTCATAGCCCGATCCTAGAAAACCAATGATCCAAGGTTTGAGCAGAATTTCGATCAATGAAAGTAGTATTGGGAATAAAAGAAGTACACCGAGACCTCCTTTGATGGAATACATGCCTCTCAACACCTTCACGATACGCCCCTCTGGAGCTTGTTGAACAACGTGAAAGAGAGGAATAAGGAGTAAGGAATAGAGGGCTAAATTCCAAAGGAACCACAGATGGCCAAGAGCGAATTTCCCGATAATTGGAACCCAAAAAAGGAGCGAGGTGAAGAGGACATGAAGTGCAAATTCCTTTCCAATTTCAAAGATGCCTGTTCCTTTGTAGATGCCCGGTTCGAGGATGACACTACCCAGAAATCCAACGGTCCATACTCCGAAGAACATAGGAACAAGCAATCGTTTGCATCGTTCAATGGAGAATTGCTTCCAAGACCTTCTACGAAATGCGAATGCGGTCCCCATACCTGAAATCATGAACAATGCTGCTAGACGCCATTGATGCATCCAATGGAGCATCATGCTGGTGAGGTCAACCGATTCTGCCGTGTAATCGTTGGCTTCTTCAATTTGGTCAGTTCGCTGCTCGTCATCGTTAAGATTGGGGTTAACTTCAGTACCGTAAGTGGACCAATAGACTCCAATGGCTACATGGAAAGGAATAAGCAATCCAAAGAGAATGACTCGTAACCAATCAATGTCATGTCTTCGGGCAGGATTTAGAGTACTTGGCCCATTGTGCACGCTATTCGCCTCGC
>CAXAHZ010000281.1:0-2040 GCA_963968875.1 uncultured euryarchaeote | reverse complement strand
CCTCCAGTTTGGTCTTGTTCGCAATCCAAAGCAAGCGGTATGCGCTCGTTGATGAGGTTAGCGCAAAGTGCTTTGTTGAACCTACCGTCAGACGAATTGATTTCCTTGATCACCTGAGCGGGAGAAATAATCCACAGCACTCCGTCTTTTCTGCCATGATCAAATTTGTCATAATCAATTCCTCTTCCGCGAGAATCACTGTTAATGTTGGTTGAATCTCCTTCGATCCAACTTATTTCTTGAAGAAACGATTCGTCGGTGATGTTGGTTGAGTCGGCTATGTTGAAAGCGTTCGGTGTTTGAATGTAAATAACCGCTAAATCCGTTGACCATTCTGTTCTCACTTCCAAGAGCAAGTCAGTAGAGGGGGCACCATCGGGTAGAAAAATTTCCACATCATCATCAATTTGTTGTTGAAATGACATCCCCTGTTGCGCAAATATTCCTGTGATTACTAGAAGAAGGACTAAGATTGTGCCTGGTGACTTGAGGACGTTTGAGTACAACCCGTCAAGACGTTGATTTGTCCAATTTTTAGCTCGCTGTTTAGCAATTGCGAGCTGTTCAAGAGCGGTGTCCAAGCCCGAGGCTTCACTCTTCATGGTCATCCGATGTGAAGGTGCCTCAAGAATCATTCCGTAGAACGAGCACTAATTACTGGTTTATCAGCACGCATCATATGCCTGAATAAGATACTCGGTGATTGGATTGGTCCAGGCCAGTTCTGAAACTCCATCCTTACCTTCTACGGCATAGGTTCGGACGACATCTCTGACACGAACGTTGCCTTCTGATGACCTCGCAAGGATCATTGCCCCCTTAATCGGTTTTCCAGTTCCGTGCGGATCGTAAACGGTGTCCAAGGCTTCTTCAAGGAACCAGTCCGCTTTCCCGCCTGGTTCTCCTTCGTAGGTTTTCTTTGGCTTTTTAGCACCGAAGAGACTACTGGACTTGGACTTGGGTTTAGAAGCCGCCTTTTTGGGCTTTGAAGTTGATGCAGCTGCAGCTTTCCCAGTAGGTTTAGAGCCCGATTTTTTGGCTTCTGCTGCAAGTTCCTTACGAACTTGTTTCTCAATTTTCGCACGTAACTTATCTTCATCAACGGCAGATGTTGGTTCTGAACCGGTTTTAGCATCCGCCAATTGGTCTTTCAAGTCTTGAATTTTATCTTTGTAGGAAGAAGAGAGGTGCATCAATGCCGTCTTCATGGAGGCTTCGAGTTTCATTGCCAAAAATGTATGAGATGTTTCACTCCATTTTTTCCACTGAAGCAAAGCATTTGCTTGTATGTCTGAGCCACATTTTGGGCAAAAACTCTTTTTTGGAGGTGCCATAATAGGGACATCCTTGAACGCTTCAGGGGATAATGAACTGCTGTCCCCCTGGGATGCCTGAATCAGTTGAACACTCGCTTTAAGTCCCAAATCCATGGCTTCACTGAATGCGTCATTCTCCAACTCAAAGGTACCTGATTTTTTCAGGTCCCCAAGTTTAGTCGATTCGGTAATGGAGTTAATTGCAGCATCAGCAACTGAATTGCCCCACGCAACATTTTGCAAGGCGGGAGATACTTCCATTGTCGAGGTCGGAGCAGCAAATGCTTCTTCTATCGCCGCTCCTCCATCCTCGGCAGCAGCTGCAATTCCAAGTGCGATCGGGTCAGCACCGTCTTCAATCTTAGCGATCATGTCAAACTTTTGAGCCATTGAGAGGTCGTCTCTAATGCGAATAACATCCTTCAGCTGATTCAAATCATGACCTGTTGCCGTAATCGGCCCTTGCAATGAGAGGTCATGGCCGCAGGATAAACAATATTTGGCAGTGACTTCAACGCCTGCCTCACATGTCGGACAATAGACCCCGCCCATATCCTTGCAAGGTCGGTGACTCCTTTTGAATGGTATGTCTCAAACTCTTGACAATATGTTGTTCATCGCTCTTTTGGATACTTTGGGAGAGCATTCAAACCATGTCTGCACATAACTGTGCCAAATTGCATACTTCATCACGTATGCAGTTCGCTAGTATTGGTGCGAGTCG
>CAXAHZ010000280.1:0-2046 GCA_963968875.1 uncultured euryarchaeote | reverse complement strand
ACATCATTGATTGTGCTTACCACCACAGTGGTTGTGATACTTCGTGCGGAATTAGAGGCAACTCCTGCGTTCCATGCAACACTGACATTGAAGGTTACATTTTCGCCTGCAGAGACATTAAGGTAACCTGGAGCATTAACCTCAAGACCATCTCCTGTGGTTTGAATGGTGATGTTTTCAGGGTATGTCGTTGGGTTTGACACCGTACACTCAAAGGATTCGTTTCCTCCGGCAAGGGGGTCTGTAGGCATGTAAGTCTCGGTACATTCAAGCGATACAGCAGCCCCAGAAACTTGGGCATTTGCAGTCATGGGGAGGCTTAGCATGGATAGACAAAAGAGGATCGTGAGGATTCTGCGCATGCTATGACTACGACCAATGACTTCTAAATTGTTTCCAATTCGCTGAATTCTTAACTTTCCTAAGCCGATGCCCTCAAACAGGACCGGCGGTTCGGTGAATTCATGGGCCTTGAGATGATTGGACTTCTTGTTCACACTCCAACTCTGAATGCCCTGTTGGGTTACACCTGGTCCGAACTTATGGAAGGGATGGATTCCGGTAGTTTCCGAGATGTTCGTCCGGAACAAGACTCCGAATTGACCAACAGTTTCCCTATTGACGCAGAGGCTGAACTGTTGGATTGGATGGACGAACAGCATGTCGATGAGTCCCTTACAACCCGTGAAGCATTTGCATCCTGCCAAGACGGTGAAGAGGGACTTCTTCTGTTGATGAAATGGGCCAGTCCGGGTCAATGGGAAGTTTGGGAGGGGCGTGCCTTCCTTTATCTTGAAGTGGCATTGAACAGAGAGGTTGAAGACATTCATGAACTCTATACCGAACAGGTTTGGGATGATGTCCATGGCAATCTCACGGGCATCGCTTCGCAAGAATATTCAGAGCGTGTTGTGCTTAACTGGATGGAGCGAAGGAAGGCCCTAGGTGAATCCCTTGATGAAAAGGACGACCCAAAAATCGTACCCACCTTTGAGGCTCATACTCGTGCATCAACTTCCCTTGTTTACGCCATTAATTTAGCGGCCGGTGACCAGGAGTTGCAATGGATCGTCGGTAGGGAGCATCTTGAAGCAGTGAAATGGGGTCATGGGGCGTGGAATTTGAAGACATTCCTCCATGCCTCCTGAGCGTTGGGTTCAAAATCCCTGCGCGAAAGGCGAGACTGATGTCCGACGATTCACCCGATGAAACTCCGCATGAAGCGGCAGAAATCGAAGAAGAGGTTCCTCCTACGGTTGAAGTGGTTGATTTAGACGACACCACCGAGGTTGAAGTTGAGATTGAGGAAGAGCGTGATCCCCTCGAAGTCGCTGTTGAGCGAGCAGAATTTGCTGAAAAAGAAATCGCATACAAAGAAGCGGAGATCCAAAACGTCCGTAAGCGTATGATGGGTGAAAAATCCGAACTTATTCAGTACGGGGCTATGGGTCTTGCAAGAAGAATGTTGACCATTCTTGGTGACGTAGATCGGGCTATGGCCGGTATTGAAGCCGACGATGAAAGTCCAGTCGCTCAAGGCATTCGCTTGCTGCGAAACAAAATGTGGCATGAATTGCAAGCAGATGGTGTCGCAGTCATTGAGGCCAAAGGAGCAACGTTTGACCCTGCAAAGATGGAAGCAATTACTACCATTCCTACTTCGGAACAATTCCCTTCGGGGTCAATAGTTGACGTGCTAGAGCAGGGCTACATGTACAAGTCCAAGGTAATTCTAGCAGCCCGTGTTGTGGTTGCTTCGGATTGAATTAACCTGCATGAACGCCCGTTTCAAAGGTAGAGCATCGGAACATCGCATCGTTTTCAACCAGCCATTCAATCACTGCACGAGGCACGCTGGGCTTGAGCACTTCGAACGCAGCATCATCGTCCATGACCGTTGAAAGCATACGAACGGTTTGACGAACCCTCCATCCCTCAAACGTCTCTCGTTGGGATAAATCCACTCGTGTCACGGTCCATCCACTTTCTTCGTAAAGTTCAGCGGTGGATTCGTCAGAGGTCACAAGGATGCCCTTGCCGTGATGT
>CAXAHZ010000279.1:0-2047 GCA_963968875.1 uncultured euryarchaeote | reverse complement strand
TAAACGCATTTATTGACGCTTCCGGCATGTTCCCGAGTTGGTCGTCCACCATATTATAGAAGAGAGAACGAGTTTCATCGTCGGTGGTTCCTGGGTCTGCAAGTACTTCTTTGTAGACCTCAAAGTCAGGACTTTCAACGAATGCATTGACTATCTCTTCGGGGAGATGATCGCCGAGCAAATCATCAACTATCGATACAAATTGCATAAACATCTGGTCGTCATCTGATGAAGACGATGCAACGGTTGCTGGTTGTTCTTCCCCTTCTAAGGAACGTTTCAGTGCTTTGCGACGAGCCATCAATGCTTGAAGTGTAGGTGTCAATTCTGCAAGTGTATCTGCGTCACCAATGGACTTTGCTTCCTTATACAGGGGTTTGAGCGAACGAAGTTCGTCTTCTACTTGCTTCAGTTCGCTTTCAGGACCTTGCGCCTCATCAACAGCGTCATCGATGAGTTCCACAACGGGAGCATCGCGTAACTCTGCAACTTTGTTGTCCAACTCTGCCTTACGCATTACAATAATTTCCCTGTCCAAAGAGTGACCAAAGCGATCTGCATATCTGTCGAGAAGGGAACCAGCTTCTTTGTTCGCAATACGGTCAATATGACCGTAGATTTGTGGAAGTGGTTTACTGGAGCGCTTTGCCCACAGTTCATTGTAGCCTTTTTCATCAGCGATCCCGGAAAGGGTTGTGCTCGGGTCGTTCACGGTTGGTGCCTGTATTGGGGCGGGAGCTGGCGCCGGTGGAAGGGTTGCTGCCGGCAATGGCAAATCAGGAAGCGGAGCCGCAGGAAGAGGCGCAGGAGCGGGTATATTTGCTGCAGGGAGAGGTGGTAATGGTGCGGAGCCCGGTGGCAGGGGCAGGGGTGGTAATGCACCGTTTGGCATTGGCAATCCGGGTGCAGGTAGGGTTGCATCTTGTTTCTTAGATTTTTTACCTCTGCGCAGACCCAAAGGACTCACCCCATATGGAGGGATGGCGAACCACCCTTGAACCTTACCTCAAAACGCTAAGGAAAATAAACGTTTGAAAGTGAATAACCTGATGGCGTTATTGTACAATTTTAGCCCAGCCTTTGAGTACCAAAAAAGTAGCACCGGACTCATGTATTGATATTCTTTCACCGGTTTTAGTTTCAATCCGCCTGTCTTCAAATTGAGCAATTGCATCATCTACCGTAAATTCTACTTGGATGGACTCGTCCATCCCTAGGGCAAGTGCCTCATAGAGTGGATTGTATGGAGATGAACCATCCGGGTCAAGACGATTCAAGGGGAATTCTGAAACTCGCATCCCTGATTTACCGTGTAAGGAGGTAGGCCAACGAATTTGACGCCTGACGTCGATAGTAACGACTTCATCTGTTTCGCCAGCAGCACCCAAAACAACAGAAGTGTCAGAAATTAAAAGGTTCAGAAAAAGAGCTTGGTATTTTCCTAAGACCCCAAAACGGCCAGACTTGAGTCGTTCAGCACGTTGATCGTGATTAATGAAGTCCGCTAATTTCCTTATGGAATCTGCGGTTCGTTGAGAGGTTGGCCCTCCTCTGTTCAATAAAGATTGTAACCCAGCTTCTAAGCGTTTCAAATCCTCGGTAGAACCTTGTTCTTTTTTTGAGATGGACCTTAGCGTATGCACCATATCATCCATACCATTTCTGAGTCGACGAGACCAACCTGTAGCCGATTCATCTGTATATCGAGTCAACCCTCCTTGAACGTCCACTCCTTCTCCCCGAATGTGGGATACCAGTTCCCTTCTCGCTTCAGAATCAAGATGGAAGAGAGCTGGATCCCGGTAGTGAAGATGGAATCCGCGATGACCGGAAAAGGTCACCTGGAGATGGTCTTCATTGAATCCAAATTCGGGTTCTAAATAATCATTCCAAAGTGACCATGCTTGATCGTGGATAACATCGAGCATACCCGGAAAATCTTTATCGGTTACACCTGGCAAATGGTCTCCATCTAAGTCAAAGATAAGATCTGCTCCTTGCCATAATTTGTCTGCCATTTTTAATTCAAAAGGTCGCTTCCAATATG
>CAXAHZ010000278.1:0-2056 GCA_963968875.1 uncultured euryarchaeote | reverse complement strand
GTGGCATACCGGGTGGTGCAGGTGGTGCTTCTCCGGGTGGCATAGGGGGCATTGGCGGCATAGGGGGCATTCCAGGTGGCATAGGTGGTTTTTCATCGGTCATCTTCAATTCCTCCGCATCGCACGGCGTGCGACAAAGGTTGGGACGCAAGCCGAGCACATAACCATTCTCCACCATCGTGTTTGAATAATGTCTTTTGAGACCTTTTTATTCGTTAATTTAGCGAGGGGTTGATGTAGGGTAGGACAGAGGGTTGCTCATGGTCGGTATGGACAGTGGCTCACCCCCAGTACTATTTGTCGTCGGAACGGCAGGCGCAGGAAAATCATCGTTAGTTACATCGTTCCAACGATGGTCGCGCTTTCTTGAAACTGAAGCGATTGCCGTAAACCTTGATCCAGGAGCGGAACGAGTGCATTATGATGCAGAATTTGACGTTCGAGATTTGATTTCCCTGACTGAGGTTATGGCCGAATACGATCTTGGACCAAACGGTGCTCAAATCCTTGCCGCTGACCTTCTTGCGGCTCAAGCAGGGGACGTTGCAGACCAACTCCATTCTCTTTCGGGAGAGATGATGATCGTTGATACTCCGGGACAGGTCGAACTTTTTGCCTTTAGAGAAGCCAGTAATCACTTGATTGAGACCCTTGGACGAGAACAATCAGCCATCATCTATTTGTTTGACCCGATGCTTTCACGATCCCCCTCTGGGTTCGTATCCCAAATGCTTCTTTCGTCCATTGTTGAATTTCGTCTTGGATTACCTACCAAGAATTTCCTATCCAAAGCGGATTTGTTGGACCCTGAACAACTTGAACAGATTCTTGAGTGGTCCGAGCGCTTGGAAATTTTAGAATTGGCTCTTTACGATGAGGCAGGTGGCCAAAGGACCGAATTTGCGATCAATCAACTACGTATGATGCAAGAATTCTCCCAAGCTCCGGGGCTCACTCCTCTCTCTTCTGAACTTGAAGAAGGAATGGCAGATATTCTGACCTTCGCTCAAGCCTTATTCGGCGGAATGAGCGATGCCCGTGATGGCTTTGCTGCTGACATTGAACACGAGAAGAATTGAGCGCATAACGCTTAGAAGCCTCCTTGCACTGGAAGGAGCATGACTCAACACTTATTGGCGATTGACGATGTGGCCGAAGACTTTGAAGCGATTCTAAAATGGGCGATTGAATTCAAGCGTCAATGGAAACAAGGCGATGAGGTCGCTCAAAACTTTCTTCCTCTTGATACACTAGCCATCGGTTCCATTTACGAAAAACCTTCAACACGAACTCGTGTTTCCTTTGAGGTCGGTATTCAACGTCTTGGAGGTAGTGCATTGACGTTACTCAAGAACGATATTCAGTTGGGTACTTCCGAGACCATCGGTGATACATCTCAAGTTTTATCTCGTTTCCTTGGAGGTATTACGTACCGGTGCTTTGGGCATGAAGATGTGGAAGAACTGGCAAAACACGCATCAGTTCCTGTAATCAATGCTCTATCTTACAAGCATCATCCTTGCCAAGCAGCTGCAGATTTAATGACAATTCTCGAACATCACGATGAATTGGAAGGCTTGAAGGTCGCTTGGGTTGGAGATGGAAACAATGTTCTCCACGATTTGATGTTGGCCTGTGCTATCCTAGGAATTGATATCCATTATGCATGCCCTGAAGGATATGAACCGCATGAAGACATCGTCAAGCGCACAAAAGACCTTGCGGATGCGAACGGTAGTTCCGTTACTCATACAACCGACCCAATTGAAGCGGTGACGGATGCTCAAGTCGTTTACACCGATGTGTTCATCTCTATGGGTGAAGAGCACATGAAAGACAAAATCAAATCCTTTGAGGGGTATCAAGTCAACCAAGAAATGATCGGTCACATGGCCAAAAATTGGTCATTCATGCATTGTCTCCCTGCCCATCGTGGCGAGGAAGTAACCGATTGGGTGATGGACCACAAACAGAGCATCGTCTTTGACCAGGCTGAGAATCGTATGTGGGCTCAAATGTCTTTGATGGCTTTTCTTATCAATCCAGGTGCTTGGGA
>CAXAHZ010000277.1:0-2107 GCA_963968875.1 uncultured euryarchaeote | reverse complement strand
GAGAAGCGTACGTCGGGCTGGTCGCCAAAAAGGGAAAACAGCAAGGTTGGGGGAATTGAAATTTTATTGGGCCCTGAGCCGTAATCGTTTTTCATTGAGTCTTTACCGCTTACACAAGGCAATCTGTAAGCCCTACAGACGCGTTCCAATTCACGGTTTGCCCGAACCAATTGGGCGAGTTTGAAGCGGCCGTCGGGAGTTTTAACGGATTCGATTGGGTCTGGCCAACAGAAGTTGTCAAGTCCTGCCATTTTGTCTACATCAAGGCCTACGCAAACCGCATTTCGAACGGCTTCATCGATGGCAGCGGCCGCCATTGCACCGGCATCAATATCGGAATAGCGCGGTGCGATTCCACAAGAAATTACGAGACCGTGTGGGTCTCCATGAATGGGTGCGATGACGCCTGCATCACCTGGGCCGTCACGTTTTACTCCAACGAAGGGTTTGATTGCAGTTTGGGCAATCACTTCGTGGTCATACTGACGCACCCATGTTTCCTTACTTGCTATGTTTGGACGTTGGAGCATCTCAGTCAAAAGCAGGGAATGGTCGGATTCAGAGGGCGGTTGGAACGGGGTCAATATCGGAGGCGTCCATTCCGATTCGAGTTGAAGTTGAGGGACGCCATCATGAAGGAATTCTATTGGGAGGTAGGCAACTGTTGTTTCATCGTAGCGTACGTGAAACATTCCCGTTGAAGTAAATGTAGCGACCGCTGTAGCCTCAACCTCGTGGAGATCTGCAAGCGCCTCAAAGGTAGCTTGGTCTTGTGGCTTAACAGCCACAGTCATCCGTTCTTGGCTTTCCGAAACAAGAATCTCCCAAGGTGACAACCCCGCCTGCTTGAGGGGAACTTGGGCAAGGTCTATTTCACAACCATTGGTGTATTCTGCCATTTCTCCAATCGAAGACGAAAGCCCTCCTGCGCCGTTATCGGTAATGCATGTGATGAGACCTTCATCGCGGGCTTCAAGCAACATGTCAAGCATTTTCTTCTGAGTGATGGGGTCACCAATTTGGACGGCGCTAGAAGGCGACTCCTCAGTCAATTCAAGAGAAGAGAACGTCGCTCCATGAATGCCGTCGTAACCAACTCGCCCGCCAACCATGTAGACGATGTCGCCCGCAACGGGTGTTTTGATGTGGGAAGGGCGTCCATCGGAAAGTGTCCGTGGCATAATGCCGACGGTTCCACAATAAACCAGAGGTTTTCCGATGTACCGGTCATCGAACACAATTGCGCCGTTGACCGTCGGTATGCCCGATTCATTCCCACCCACGCGGACACCGGCATGAACACCACGTAAAACGCGGGATGGATGAAATAAATTGTCAGGTAGGTCGCCTTCCCAATCAGGAGGTCCAAAACAGAAAACGTCGGTATTAGCGATAGGGCGAGCGCCCAGCCCCGTCCCCATAATGTCACGATTCACACCTACGATTCCAGTCATTGCACCCCCATACGGGTCAAGGGCTGAAGGGGAATTGTGGGTTTCAGCTTTCATGCACACACTCCAAGTGTCGTCCCAAGCGATAACTCCAGAGTTGTCGTGGAACACCGATAGAAGCCAATCAACGTCGTTTTGCATGTCGTGTGTGGGGGTCATGATGTGGGTTTTGAAGAGTGAGTCAATGACCGTGTCTTCTCCGGTTTCGTGATCAACGTGATGGATTTTTGATGCGAATATTTTGTGCTTACAATGTTCGCTCCATGTCTGAGCAAGGCATTCCAATTCTACGTCGGTCGGAGCGTCTGCAACAATGCCCACTGCGCTTCGTAACTCCCTCACACCTTCATCACGATAATGTGATTGAATGGCTTGCATTTCCTCAAGGTTGAGTGCGAGAAGGCCGTTGAATGAAATCTCCTCAAGCGTTGCATCGTCGCATTCCAAATTCATCGGTTGAGGTGAGATAAATATCTGCTCGGGTGGAGTTGGATAGTCGAGTTCGGGCCAGGCTTGCTGACTGCATGCAGACTTGTCGGCAACAAGTGCTCGTTCGATCAAATTGTTATGGAGTGTGCCTGCGAGCCAGTGGGAGTCAACCCCCTCCGGGAGGCCGTAAAATGCATAGGTTTGGTAGGTGGCAACGGTTGCCTCCT
>CAXAHZ010000276.1:0-2123 GCA_963968875.1 uncultured euryarchaeote | reverse complement strand
ACGGAACTTCTTCTGATGAGATTAACTGGGTATATGCCGAAGAAGTTGAAGAAACCCCTTACATCATCTACATCGTTGTGATCATCGCCTTCATGGGGCTTGCACTCGTAATATCACGTCAAAATAGGACGGGACCTTCCGGAGATGTTCAAGAGGATGACCATACAATGGCCGTTGAAAATGAGATGAAGGATGAAACTCCTGAAGCAAAAAATTCCGTTTATGAGCTTGAGGATGATGAAGACGAAGGTACTGAAGAGTCCGAATCCTAAGTCCGCACTCCAAAGGCCTAATTTCCCGAATCAACGGTTTTGTAACAAGGGGATTCTTGCTTGATTCGTTCTACGACGTCCATAGGGAAGTCTTCACTGGTGCTTAGGATACGGCCCTCACTGTAAGACAGTTTCATCACATGTTCTCCCTTCCGGAGCACCCATTCCTCCTTCTGGGTTTGGTCAATAACCTCTTGATGGTCTTCTGTAAACTCACCCTCAATCTCGTCAGCAAGAATAGCCCATGCCTCAGTGAGTAGAGTCAAAGTTTTCGGATCATCGGCGACCCAATCAATTTCTTTATCGAAGTCCCAATCTTGATGTTCTACAAGGTCGTCAATGAGATTGCCGTATAGGTAAGCCACATTCTCTGCATCGTGATCTAAAATGTACCACATTCCCGCCATGTTTGGCCATGGTCATTGAGCCCTTATGAACTACTCAATTTGAATCGTGAAGGAAATTCAGCAGGTATCTCCGATGCCGTAGCCTTTGTCTTGGCTCTGTTCTCCGTTTCCAGATTCCAGATTGATGTTCCAACTGTACTCAGAAGTAAAGGTCGTTTGGTCTCCTAATACATTGACAATTTCTGCGGTAAAGGTATAGCAGCCATCGCCATCGTAGAATTCCGATTTATCAAGGTAAGGTACACCGGCATTATCTGTTCCCGAACCGCTCAAACCGAACCAGCCGTCCGTTGAAGCACTACCTGTACCCGGCCCTTGAGGATCCCACGTGGCAAGGTTGCCATCAACTGTGATGGTACTCTCGTCCCATGACGAACCTCCTGTTACTTTGAAATTTACAGTATAATCAGCATCCATTGGTCTCAGCCCAACTGCGCTAAAACCTCCACCGTCTTCTGCATCTTCTGAAGGATTTAGAAGTCCGATGAGAGTTTCCATGGTGATTCCAACATATTCTTCAGCATCTTGACTGTCTTGAAGAGCGGTAATTCTCACACCAACATCTTGTGCTTCACGTGTAACAAAGCGGCTTGGAATCAGTAGTTCATTTGTTTTGTCGTTGGAACCAACTCCCTTGATAATGTATTCAACACCAGAATTACCGGCATAATCTTCACCGTTTCCAGAGAAGATATCACTAAGGCTTACTGTGAACTTTTTGAGGTCATTGCTAATATCTCCTGAATCGGTCCATACCTCTACGCCATCGGCCTCGATTGAAACGTCAACGGAGGACATAGTGCCACGGACTTTGAACGAGAGTTCATTGGAGTCCTCATCCAAACTTACCTCTGTGATGGCCATAGACGCATTGGTTGGGACAAGCATAACTGCTGCGTAAGGCAACGTCGAGATAAGTAAAGCTGCGACAACACTGGCATACAGTTTAGGCTTGTTCAGGCCCCCTCGCATCCGGTCAGCTTGTACAATTGCCCCGATACCAAGTACGAGTACAATACTGACAACGATGAATCCCCACGCACCTCCTTGAAGTGAAAGAATTGCACCAAGGAGAATGATGACCCAGCCGCCAAGGCTGAGTTTCATTGCTGTATCGGGATTTCCGGAAGGAGTACTTGCCTTGGATGTTAATCCAACAACGGGTTCAGGTGCGGTCGAAGTTTTTACTTCGGCTTTAACTGGGGCGGGGGATGTTTCATCGGTTTCCCCATCTTTTACAGCATTTGCTTTGTCCAGTAATCCACCCATAGTACATCCCCGTTATCTTACCGTTTGCGGGGTGGGATTATCAAACCAACCCCTCTATGATGAAGGGAGGTCTAGATTTAAGCAGGCCAGTTCAAAGTCCGGGAGCGGCTTCTCGCCATTCCGAATCGTCTTCTTCGTTGTTCAAATGACGACGTCCGATGGCTGCACCAGCGAG
>CAXAHZ010000275.1:0-2136 GCA_963968875.1 uncultured euryarchaeote | reverse complement strand
CCTCGCATTGATTTACAAGACGATTCAACGACAATGCAATGGGATAACCCAAGTCCATACGAAGGTGAATCCGCTTCCATGGTCGTAACAACAAAGAATCTTGCAGGCGAAGGTGAGGTTACCTTTGCTCTGCAACGTCTGGTCGTTGGAGGATTCTGGTCAACATCGTCCGAAGTAGCCCTTCAAGTGTCAGAAGGTCAATTGCTGAGTGCAAGCTTACCTGTCACTGCCGACGTCCCAGCAGGTCAAATTGTTCAATACCGAGTACTTGTTTTGGTCGATGGTGTAGAAATGGACCGGCATACGGTTGATTCCCTATTGGTAAAAGAAGAAACCATACGGGACGGTGACGCCTTGTCACAACAGGTTTCAGAAGATATGTTCAGCATAACCTTGTTTGTTATCGCACTGATTTCAGTTTCCTTTGGTCTATGGGCCATGGTCATGCAACGCCGTATGCTCAACCCAGCTGAAGAAGATGAGGCCGACCAAACCGATGTGGTTGCTGCTGAAATGGAACAAACTGGGAAGGTTTTACCGGATATTGGAGAGGCTCCAGCGACTCCGCCACAGCCCGACATGACCGCCGTACCTCAAATTCCAACTCTTGATCGCTCACTACCCCCGCCCGCTCCACCCACTGGATTACCAGACGGTTGGACTGAGGAGCAATGGGCGTCATATGGATGGCAATACATCGATGCTCTAACAAAGTGAGGGTGGTTGATTGGACGACGCTACAGGTGGTGTTGAGGGACTTGTCACCCTACAAGAACGCATGGTGAACCTCATCAATCAGTTGAGCATGCCACTCGTAGAAGTGTCCTTGGTTCTTCAAAAGCACATCAAAGGACTCTCTCAATCTCTTGATGATTACCTGATTCAAACGGGGGGCGAGGTTTCTGAACGGGTATCTCATCCATGGCCAATCTCAGTTGAACAATCGGATTCTCAGTCGAACTTCCCCCTTGACAAAGTTCTCAATATTGTTGATGACCAACGCATGGATATTCTTGAAACACTGATCCGCGTAACCTTGATTGAAATTGAAGTGTCGCTCATTGAGGGAATTCTTGCTTTACGTGCTTGGGAACAACTAGTACGTACCCAACTCGCACAAGCCTCCGGCCCTGGACAACTGTTCTCGCCGTTGGAAATTCCTGAAAACTGGTAGGGATGAGATTCAAAAACAACCGTGAGGACCACCCCCCATGCGCAAGGACATAGCGAAGGCATCGTTGTTTGTTTTTACCTTGCTCACATTGAGTCTGTCGGGATGTTTTGGAGACACCTTGTCCGATGTCATTCCTGAGAGAAAAGGAGTTCCCGGAGGATTGGCACTCGCCTGCCTGCGTGCGGACACGTACACCTCAATGGTAATTGAAATAGACTACGAGGCCGGTTACCGACCAATGTCAAGCAGCACAGATATGCTCCTTGAGCGAATGGAAAGTGTTTGCGATAAACCGGACGGTATCTCATTTGATTTTAGTGAAGTTTCGTTTGGACATGAAGGCGATTGGACTGCTGACGATGTTCGGGAAAAGGCTTGGGAAACGAAAGACAGTTCGGCACAAGACGGCTCTACACTGACATGGCAAATCATTTTCCCATCAGGACTTTATGAGGATAGTTCGGTGTTGGGTGTTGCAGTTGATGCCTCATCAATTGCCCTGTTTGGAGATTCTATTGAAACCGCTAACGGACCATTTAACCGGCCATCGGTAGAAGATGTGGAAAACAGCGTGACCGTCCACGAGGTTGGCCATCTATTGGGACTGGTTAACCTCGTCTATCAATCGCCTGCCGACCACGAGGATGATAATAACAAAGGCCATTCAAACAATGAAGATTCTGTTATGTATTGGGCGATTGAATCTGCTGATATTGGAAATATAATCTTCGGTTCCCTGCCAAATGAATTTGATGATGATGATTTGGGGGACTTGTCTGGAATGGCAGACGGTTCAATCAAAGTGACGGATCAACTTTGGAGCTAGGGTCAAAAGCCAATGCATCTCTCCATGCATCAAATATGGACCAAAGCCATAGGCCAATCCACAAGACTACAGTTAGTGCAAGAGGGATTTGTAAAAGAAACCAATCAAAACCCCTTCGGTGGTTTCGATTAAAATG
>CAXAHZ010000274.1:0-2140 GCA_963968875.1 uncultured euryarchaeote | reverse complement strand
CCGCCGAGCATTACTTGCCAGCGATGCTCTGAGAAACACTCAACGCTGTATTGGGCCGGTGCGTTTCCTGTGTTTTTAACCGATATTGAAAAGAAACTGGATTCACCGGGTGCAGCTTCCAATCCACTTGTTCCTGCTGGGACAACACTGACCTGGTCTAACTGTTCAACTTCAATGTAAATGCGCTGACTGTGGGCTACTGTGGGCTGGAACTCATAACGGGCGGTGACGTCAATGACGTAGGTACCCGCCCTAACAAAACGTGGACTTTGGGGGTCGGTTGTCAAATCGGCATCCAAGTCTTCCAATCGCAAATTGATTGTATTGTTCGCCTCGGTTGTACCTTGTGCACTGAGGATGAAATTTGTAGATTCGTCAAACGAACGGGTCCATTGGTCTTGGCTTGGGAGGAAAAAGTCTGCACGGTCCGGCGAAGGAACTTGGACCATCGTTGATGAAAGAGTAACGGATTGATTCCCAGTCCCTTCATGAAGGACGGCAAGAGGAATGTCAATTCCAGAGTCGTTTCTCACGTCAAGAACAATATTCGCATTAGCAGCTCGCTCAGTGCTGGTAAGTGGCAAATTACCCTGAGCATCTGCGACCACAACGCGAACTCCAAGGGCCATGACTTCAACATCAACCGTCCAAATATTATTGTCTGTACCGGCATTTGCATCGTTCATTTCTACCACCTGGTCGGTCGTGTCGACGGATACTCTTAGCGTATGGATTCCAGTTGTGGCAAATTGGTGATAGATTGTAATCGCATCAAGTTGACCGGGCTGAAGTCCACTGCGGGTCGTGCTCGTGAGGGTTTGTTGGGCGGTCAAATCTTCAAACAGTATGTCGAAGGAACCCGACCCACTTGTTCCTTGATTCACCCATGCAATACTTATTGCAATGAGGTCATTGCGAAGAGGATTGACTGAAGAGGTTACGATACTGCCGTCAAATACTGCCAAATCCGGTTGAGGCGTTGGTGTTGCAACGGCAGACATGACCAAACCAAAATCTTGTGCAGTTCCTCCACGATGAAGGACCTTCACAATCCACTGTCCTTGTGAACTTGGGAGGACGCCAGCAGGTATGTGGATGCGTTCTACATTGTTGACATCATCAGCCGTACCACCTGAAGTGGTTGCTCCGTTTAGAAACTGGTTCCCCAACCACTCAACTCCGTTTGGATCAACGAGGAGTAAATCCATGTTGTTCACGAGTCTTGGTTGGCTCTGAGGTGCATTTGCGCTTCCGGCTTCATCGGTCCATGCGAGTGTAATGTCCACGCCGTGCGAGGGGTCCATGGAAAAGGAGTACAACAATCCGAAACCGGGGGAAAGAGGCTTATTGTCATCAAAGAACGTATTCAACGGAGTTGTTCCGTCCATTGGGAGGACTGTTCGGGAAAGGTCAACTTGACCCCATCCTTCATCGGCGTTTGGAATATCGGGCGTTCCTAAATCTTGAGCGCCGTTGATTAAGGCTGCTTTTACAAGGGAACTGGAAGGGGCACTAACACCGGCTTGTTCCCTTATGAACTCACGTGTAAGAGCCGCAACACCAGATGCAACTGCTGTGGCCTGTGAAGTACCGGATAGTTCCATGTAATACGAATTCCCGTTAGAATGGGAGCCAGTCAAACATGAAGGGCCTGCAGGGAATTTCGCTTCTTCGGCTAATCCTGAACACACACCAACGCCGGGAGCAACGAGGTCGGGTTTGATTCGGCCGTCAAGCGAAGGACCTTGAGATGAAAAGTTTGCGACCTCACCAGCGGTTGTTGTTCCCAAAGAACCGGTTGTGGAGGCACCGATGGCAATGGTGTTTTTTGCAGTAGAAGGTGATGTTACTTGGGATGCACCTTGACCGCCTCGGTCTCCAATGGAGAAGATCGGAGTTAGATCCTCTCTATCGTGAACATACATGTCAACTGAACGTGCATCTGCAGTGTATTGGCCGTAGTTTCCATTCAACCCCCAGGCATTGACGGCTATTCTCGCCGTCATCTGTTCCGCATCCCTGAGAATGTCGTAGATGGACCCAACTCTGCCAAAGACTCCTGTGGGGTCGTGCTCCAGAGCGTACATGACAAGTGAAGCGGCTGGAGCAACACCTTGAGCAGATGAGTCTCCAGTCCCGT
>CAXAHZ010000273.1:0-2144 GCA_963968875.1 uncultured euryarchaeote | reverse complement strand
ACTCTGACTCGTCCTGTGAACGTGTTTGTTTCCCTCTACTCATGGATCTCATGAGGGATTCAAGCGTTGTTTTCGGGGCCTTAGTATACCACAGTGCTCCTAAAATAATCCATCCGACCGTATAGGCAAGGACTACAAGAGCCGATTGCGTTAACGACCATCCCAATGTTTGGTCAATATCATGGAATGCTGCAAATGGGATGAAGTGGGCTACATAAACGCTCAACGAGCACCTTCCAGTGCTAGCAAGTAGAACTGAATCTCCCAATTGCATTCTTGAAACAACCCAGAGGATGATGGTTCCTGTAATGGCTGCGATTAGAAATGGCGCATTTGCGGGAAAGAACGTCAGTATCGCATTTCCTGAAGGCAACGCCCATGTTTGGTTGGATTGTAAAGCCCAACCAAAGGTAAGGCTTGTAAAAACAAGGCCAAATGTCAGCGTTCCAGCAAAGAATCGCCTGAGTTGTTCACGGTCCAAGCAGGATATTGTTGCTCCGAGTATTGCAAAGAGGGCCCAGGGGAAAAGTGGATATGTCCCCGTTAACATTAGGTGTTTGAAGATGATTACAAAATTGGGGGAGTGGATTCTGGTACTCCAGAGGCCGTCCCCTTGAGCTTGTGAAAAAAGAAGGATCAGTGTAAAACACGATACCGCTGTCAAAATAAATGTACTTACAACGTACTGGGACGACCTTAGGGGCCATGACCAAATGGGTTCACTGATGATAAGTAGGCCCATAAGCGAGAGAACGCCGGGTGTTAAGGGATCGAAAAGATGAGGAGCAGAAATGTTCACCAGCAACTGACATGCCACCAAAAAGAGGCCTCTTGTCCACCTTTGGCGAGGTGAAAGATTTGATTTCATTAAGCCCCAACCAAGCAGTGTTACAAACAAAGGTGCAGCCAACCCTCCTAAACCAGATACAAGGTAAGCCAGAGGTGTGACCTGAGTGTTCAAAAATGGATTCCACGTCGCAGCCGCGTGAACCATGACCATGAGTCCGACGGCAATGCCTCGTAATGCATCAATGTGAGTTTGGCGGCTTTCAGCCTCCATAGCAATCACCTGTTGGAACGGACGTGTTCGACTGCATTACGGAACAATTGCAATCCCTCTCCTTCCCAACCGTCCATTACTCCAAGGCCGTGCGTTTGAGGTCCATCTCGTGTATGGTGGGGATGGAGCCATTGAGCATAAATGGCCTCCGGATGAGGCATTAAACCGAAAACAAGTCCTGTAGAGTCGCATATTCCTGCAATGTTGCGCATGCTTCCATTCGGGCTCAACGGGTAAGGGAGTTGGTCATCCGTTCTTCCTTCACCGGGCGTAGTATCTGGGTCTACGTACCGGACCGTAAGTTGATGATTTGCATCCAATCGGTCCAAATCTTCTGAGGTAGGCATGATGTACTTTCCTTCCCCGTGACGAACCGGACAGTCCATGCGAGTCATTCCTTTGGTCCAGACACACGGGCTGTTTGGGTCAAATTCCAATGTCACCCAACGGTCTTCATACCTGCCGCTGTCGTTAAGGCTCAAACTCCCACGCTGGATAAAATCGGGAGAGAGTCCCGCTTCTGGCCCGGGTAAGAGTCCCGTCTTAACGAGAACTTGGAAGCCGTTGCATATGCCGATAATCGGCTTACCTGCTTCAACGAAGGCTTGCAAAGCGTCGCGCATAGCATAGCGCATTCTGTTGCCCATTAGCCGACCGCTTCCGAGGTGGTCGCCGAAAGAAAAGCCTCCGGGAACGGCGAGTATATCGTATGCTTCTAGTGCTGCATCCCCACCAATAAACCGATTCACGTGAATGCGATCTGCTGCTGCACCAACCAACTCGAACACGGCCTTAGTTTCGTGGTCGCAGTTAATGCCGAAACCGAAGAGAACGGCTACTTTGGGTTGCATCAAACAACACCTCCCGTCATGTCAAGCGTACCTTTCCAAGCATCGGCCATCGTTTCAACATCGGCGGTAACAAGCGCATCTTCACCGTCGGTGATGACAAGGTTGGATGTTGAGGTCACGGACCCAAGGATCGTCGTTGGGTGGCCTTTCATGAGTCCCAAAAATGCACTTTCATGCTCTTGTGGAACAGCGACGATAATTCTGCCGAGTGACTCGCCCCAAAGACGAGCCCA
>CAXAHZ010000272.1:0-2209 GCA_963968875.1 uncultured euryarchaeote | reverse complement strand
CGAAGCTTCGGCGACGTATTCAGTCCAGCAGCACTAATGTTCGAGCATCTTTTTCCGTGTACGTAACCGCACCATGAGTGCCCTTCGTCTAAAAATCATGCCAATTCACTTGCGACGCTATGTCGCACCTCAGATCCGATTCGAAAAGAGATGGGTGCACGGTCACAGCGAAGGTGTTTACCTGGTCCCATTCCGAACCCAGAAGTCAAGCCCTTCTGCGTCTCTCCCATTACTGTGGTACGAGAGTCCACGGGAAAGGAAGTCACTGTGCCCCACTCTTTTCACCTCGGATCATTCCTCGACCCGTTAGGGCGCTTAAGGCCGGCTCTCCAAGATGGAGACCGGCCTTTTTTGCGTTCTGGCACCAAACATCATGTTTTTGAACCTAAACTCTGAGAAGGAAGTATTCCCATGCCTATTGATACACTCGATATTTTTGGAAGCGACCAAGCGGGAATTCACTTGGCCAGTGTCGGAAACGTTGTTTTTCATCCTCCTGAGTTGCCTCAACCCATCCTCGATACCATAGAGCGAACGCTTGAACTGGAAATGCATTCACTTTCCATTGGCGGCTCCAATTTGATCGGTGCCCTCGTGTGTGGAAACAACCGGGGTATTGCAGTAGCCGACATCGCTACGGAAAGTGATATTGACCAGCTAACCGCCTTTGGTGATGTTGTTGTCATGGAAGGTGGAGTCAACACTGCAGGAAACCTACTCATCGCCAACGACAAAGGTGCTGTAGCATCTCCAAGTATTCCTCATGACGGCCTTGAGATATTAGCCGAAGTTCTAGGAGTTGAAATTGTTGCTACTACGGTTGCAGGTCATGATGTCGTAGGAAGTCTTGCTGTTGTCAATGACAAGGGTGTCCTCCTCCATCCTGATGTAACTCCTGATGAAGCACTTTTGATTGAGGAAATATTAGGTGTGCCGCCAATGGTTGGAACGGTTTCTTTTGGTTCGCCGTACGTTGGTGCAGGAGTCTGTGCTTCCAATTCGGGTGCAGTATCAGGTACCAAAACCACTGGACCAGAACTCAATCGTATCGAAGATGCCCTAGGTTTTCTTTGAATCTTCTCCTAGAGATTCATGTGAAAAGTTCAAAGGCCGTTTTACCAACCAATTTTCATGGGAGAAATGCTCTACCAAGGAAAAGTGAAGCAAGTATGGTCTACAGATGATCCACAGATATTGGAGTTTAGATTTACTAATCAGATTTCAGTTTTTGATCAAATCATTCCCTCTCTTATTCCTCGTAAGGGTGAATCGCTCAATAGAACAACCGCTCATTGGTTCAAACTTGTTGAGGCGGCCGGAATATGCAAAACCCATCTCATTGAAGTGAACGCTGCAGATCGTTGTCTTGTTCGCAAAGTGGAGGTCATCAAAGAACCTGGGGCCATTCCAAGGGACATGGAATGGGTTTTCGTTCCTTTGGAAGTTATCGTTCGTCACTATCTCTCAGGGTCTGCATGGCGCCGCTTTGAGCGGGGAGAGTTAACTGCCGAGCAACTAGGAGTTGCCTCAGATTGCGAATACGGTGTTAAGCTGGATCAGCCCTTTGTTGAAGTCACAACAAAATTTGAAAAGTTTGATCGCAACATTGGCAGGGAAGAAGCCCTTGAGATTTCAAACATCACTGAAGATGAATATGAATCAATAGTTAAAGCAGCACTTGAAGTGGACGAAATCATTGAACGAGAAGCGGCTAAAAACGGTCTTATCCATGTTGATGGCAAAAAAGAGTTTGCTCTTGGAACCAACCGAGAAGTGGTCCTTGTCGATACGTTTGGAACTCTTGACGAAGACCGTTGGTGGGACGCTGAAGCATATGAAAATGGAGAATGCATTGAACTATCAAAAGAATTCGTTCGTTCCCATTACATCGGTACGGGTCATCAGGTAGAACTGAAGATTGCTCGTGACAAGGGCGGAGATGAGCCTCCAATACCGGCTCTTCCACAAAGCGTGATTGACGAAACTGCAGCTCTTTACGGCTCGATGTTTGAGCGCTTGACTTCACAATCCTTCTAAGCCTATGAATGCATACGTAGCATTACGCCTACTCTTCTGCGCTCTGCTGCCTTCAGTAGGGTCATGAAATGCTTTGCAGCATCTGCTACACCACCATCCAGAGGTTCTTCGTATGATGCAGTCCATGTTCTGCTCGATAAATTCCTACGTAGTAGTTTGACATCCTCAGATG
>CAXAHZ010000271.1:0-2218 GCA_963968875.1 uncultured euryarchaeote | reverse complement strand
TCATGCTCGCACCGGTTGCCGAACCAGCGAAGTATGCGAGTATTCCAACGGTGGCTCCGACCCATAAAGCGAGTATAGGGACCGATGGTTCGGTGCGAAGAATGAACAAAATGCTGAACATCAAAACCATGGTAATCACTACTTCAATTGTGAAGGCTTGCAAGAGGGTAATCTCGGGTGCAACGGCAGTTGGACCAGCTCCTCCTAGCAGGATTGCCGCAAACAATGCTCCAGTTAATTGAGCACATATGTAGACAATAAGTTGTCGATGGTTTATGTCCCCTTGTCTCCAAAATGCAATCGAGACAGCGGGATTGATATGAGCTCCGCTCGTTCTTGCGAAGAGAAGTATAGCGATCGTTACCGCTGCGGCGAAGGTAAACGAAATCCATTCGTGACTTGCTCCAAAATAAACACTCCCGCAACCAAGGCCTACCATCAATGCAGTGCCGAGAAATTCAGAGAAAAACAGGCGGGACACGAATCTTGCGAGTTGGAGGCATGTTGAAATCATTTTGACCTCTTTTCATGGGTTTATCCATGCCAACGGTCAAGAGGGGAATGGCCATGGGAACCCCCATGGGGGATGAACCGGGGGCAATGGGGATTCCACAGTTGGTCCTCAACAACACCCTTCTCATCAACGGAGCATTGTTCCTTGGCCTCTTGGCGATTCATGCTGGAATTGAAGAAGCAAATCGGGAGAGTATACCTCTCTCACTTGGACTCCTGGTTTTGGCTATGGCCTTGCTCATCAAGTCGGCAGATTTTTTCATCGAAGGAGCAAAAGGATTGGCTTATCGTGCCGGACTTCCAGAGGTTGTGATTGGCTTAACAATTGTTTCAATCGGGACTTCGCTCCCTGAGATTCTTGTCACCACGACTTCTGCCGCAGATATTCGTTTTAGAGGAGCAGATGCGCAATTTGCTGATTTTGCATTGGGGGGAATTTTCGGCTCAATCCTCGTACAAATAACATTCATTTTGGGGTTCATTGTCACCTTTCGTGGGGTGAAAATCCGTCCATCATGGCTTAAGCGAGACGGACTCATCATGCTTGGCTCCATCCTTTTGCTTACGTTCTTTTTGACCACGGGCAAAGTTCTAAGCAGCGTAGAAGGATTGATTTTGGTTCTCTTGTATGCAATTTACATCTACTGGTTGTTGTCAAATAGGGAAGAAATTCTTCGGGAAGAGATGTCGGACGAGACTACGGTAGAACGCCCATCAAACTGGACAACCGCTTCATACGTCGTTATGGTCATCCTCGGACTTTTATTGGCTCTTTTTGCAGCACACCATCTCGTTGAGGTCGCCAGTCAAATGGCGTATGAATTGAATGTACCTCACGCCGTGGTAGGAACAACAGTATCAGGGCTAGGCACTTCTCTTCCAGAACTTACCATTGCATTCATGGCTGCAAAACGAAGTGAAGGAGTGGCCATCGGAGCACTCATTGGATCAAACATCACCGACCCTTTGCTCTCTGTTGGACTTGCTGCTATGATCCATCCTTTGTCCTTGACTGCAGCTGGATATCCGTTGGCAATGTACCTCATCATTCCAGCTACCATAATCGGTACAGTGGTTGCTCTAGGTATGATGCGTACTCAATATGAATTCAAGCGTTGGGAAGGGATTGTACTGATTGGTTTTTATGTCGTCTTCTTGGGACTTCTTGTTGCAGAACGGCAAGGTATCCTTGTTCTTTGAGGGTGCGAACCGTCTACAATGAATCCTAACCGCCATAAGGGGGCGGCCCGTAGGATAATCATGGTGGACTTTCAACTTGATGAGATGCAAACGATGCTCAAGGAACTCGCCCATGAGTTCGCTGTAGATGAAATCCGTCCAAATGCCGAACATTGGGATGAAGAATCCATTTATCCAATTGATACCATTCGGCAAGCTCATGAAATGGGTTTGTTGAATCTCCATATTCCAGAAGCATATGGCGGGGCGGGCTTAGGTTCGCTTGAGGAAGTGCTGGTGAATGAGGAATTGGCTTGGGGCGACCCAGGTTTCGCCACTGCTGCGTACGCTACGGCTCTTGCCTGTGCTCCCATCATTACTGGAGCGACAGAGGAACAAAAAAATATCTGGTTACGCAAAGTAACTGAAGAAGGCGCATTAGCATCTTATGCAATCACAGAACCAGGTGCCGGCTCTGATGTTGCGGCTCTCAAAACAACTGCAATTCGTGACGGTGATGAATACG
>CAXAHZ010000270.1:0-2235 GCA_963968875.1 uncultured euryarchaeote | reverse complement strand
GCTAACATCTTTATTGTGGCCCCTTCACGCTTTCCGCCTTTTCGCGTCATGTTTAATGCATTTACATCTGCTATTCGAAGACTCACCGTAACCGATTCCGAACCACTGTTCATGCAGATGAATTTGTCAAAAGGACAGTGACCCCGTGTATGACCAAGTTCCGCACGAAGACGTTGCTCTAATCTCTTTTGTGAAAACGATGGCGTCATAACATTGGCCATGACCCAATTATCGGACATTGCATCAATAATTTCTGTTGGTCCATGCCCGCTCCCAAGCATACCGTAGCCTCCATTATCATGCACGACAGCACCGTGAGATGTGACAATCCAAGGACCTCTCGCTGCTAATGCGACGTACGGGTTCACCGTGGCGGGATTGTAAAAATTTACAAAACCACTTTGCAAATCCGTAATCAACTCGAGTTCGTTACGATTGATATAAGCGGTACCAAACTCTGCTTCTATGGAGTGTAGGGCGGCGTGTGCATCTTCAATTGCATGTGCCAATTTTCGATCATGGTCCAAGAACAACGCAATTTCATCATCGTTTAGCCCATGAGTAATCGATTCACCAACCTTGCGTCGCATCTCGTGGAGGAGTGATAGGGGCGTGTCGCTCATGGCTTCCATGTTAGCTTGTCCAACGAGGACTTCTTTGAACATTCGCCTAATTATTTTTCATATTGAAGGGAAATACAGCCAACATATTACCCCAGTATTACTCAGAGAATACTTATAACAGGGAGGACGTACCATTGGAATGTGCCTAAAATCTCGTTGGACATGCCAAGAGAATTGGTTGATGACCTCAAACAACATATTGGTGAGGATAAAAAATTTGTAAGCCTCGCTGATGCAGTACGCTCAGCTTGTAGGAAGTTGCTCGACCAATTGGATGAAATCGATAGGCGCCAAGGAAGGTAAGGTGGATATATGACGACAAAAGAAGAGGCAATGAGCGCCGTAAAAACTCTCCTATCATACATTGAAGGAGACGAAAACAGCAACAGGGAAGGACTGGTCAAAACACCACAAAGGGTTGTTGAATCTTGGGACGAAATTTTTGCTGGCTATAATATGGATGCACATGAAATCCTTGATGCAACCTTTAACGCAGAGGGATACGATGGAATTGTCCTGTTAAGAAATATTGAATTTACATCCACGTGTGAACATCACCTACAGCCATTCAAAGGGAGAGCCCATATTGCATACATTCCAGTTGACCGCATCGTAGGCATCAGTAAATTAGCCAGAATTCTTGAGCTCCACGGACGACGTCTCCAAAATCAAGAAAGAATTACAAAAGGAATTGCTGATGACCTCGAGCGTGAATTGAAACCGCTTGGTTCGGCAGTAATACTTGAGGCATCTCATGGATGCATGCAGTGCAGGGGTGTTGCAAAGCAACAAGCTGTGATGACTACTTCTGCGATGAACGGTGTGTTTTTTGAAAGGAACGAAGCGCGCAATGAACTAATGAAACTCATTCAACAACCTCCTCTCTGAGTGATTCCGATGGTTATAGCCAATCCTGAATTAACTCAGACTCATCATGCTGATGAACAACAGGACTTGGACACCATCTACAACATTGTTGAAATATTTCATTCGGTCCAAGGAGAGGGATTTCGAGCAGGGATTCCACACGTATTCGTGCGATTCGGCAAATGCAATTTACGCTGTGAATGGTGCGATACCGATTTTGACACCTACACGGAAATGACTGGAAGACAAATCCTGGACGAAGTGTCAAAATATCCGTCAAAGGATTTAATTTTCACTGGTGGAGAACCGATGCTGAATGATCTTTGGCCCCTTAATCGGTTGCTCAAAGCACGTGGCTACCATCTTTCAATCGAGTCTAATGGAACGATTGAGATACCTGAACATCTCATTGATTGGATTTGTATTTCACCTAAAGATCAGATGTATCCAAATTCAGTTCTACGTCAACGAACAGGGGATGAGTTAAAGTGCGTCTATGTGGGCCAACCTTTGGATATGTATGACGAAATTAAAACAGGATTTCATCATAAATATCTCCAACCGTGTTATCACGAAGGGGAATCTGTTGAATGGAACGGAAAAAATTTCGCCCATACTGAACAAGTTGTCAAAGATAATCCTGAATGGAGATTATCCCTTCAAACACACAAATGGATGGGAATATTGTAGGTGATTGAATGGTGACCAAACATGCAGTAATGGCTCTAAGTGGGGGCATGGATTC
>CAXAHZ010000269.1:0-2246 GCA_963968875.1 uncultured euryarchaeote | reverse complement strand
TTCCTCGGTCTGATAGCGTTGCACATGACTTTTCATCGGCCATATTGATGGCTGCGCCCATCCCTTGGCCTATGGAATAATACCAATCTCCGTCGGGACGGTAGCCGTTTGCGTCCTCGATCATTGAAAGGTTCCGAGTCTCGTTAAGATGCATCCATATACTCTGTTCTTTGTGATGGGTCCCTGAAAAATCACCTCTTGATATGAAACAAGTCTGATTCTCATAAATTGACTCAAATGCATCAAAGATCGTATTTGATTCAGTGTTGGGTGCAAGTAAAACGAATCGGTTCCATGTGATTGTTGTTCTGTTATGACCGTGGCCTTGCTCTACGAATGATTTCTCCAGATCTGGCGCATGCACAATGAGGGCGTCTACATCCTTATTTTCGCCCAAAATGAGCGCGGCTCCAGTGCCTACTGATACGTATTCAACAGTGAAAGGTGCGCTTGATTCGTAATCTTCTACCAACATATCAAGCAGGCCTGAATCTCGCATGGAGGTTGTTGTCGCAAGACGTAGGGTCGTTTTATCATTTTCTTCAGAAGATAAGCATCCGGAACAAAGGGATGTTAGAAGGAGGAGGGTTATTGCAAGAGGTTTATACCTCATCTCAATCGAAGTTCATGATGTGTTCACATCCAGGATATGAGCAGCTTACGGTGTATTTCGAACGTTTCGGCTTCGGAATTTTAAGCATGCAGCCGCACATATCACACTGGATTTTGAGAGTTTCAGGGGCTTTGGGTCCTGTTGGCTCATCCAATGTGCGCCCTACATCTTTAGACCAGCCCAATGAGTCGGAATACTTGTCCGCTTTCACATTCAATTTCTTCTGTTTCAACGAAAGGCGCATCTTACGCTTACGCTTCCCTTTCTTTTTTCCAGGTGGAGTCTTTGCCGCCATGGGTATCATGCAGCGCTGGGTGTTGATGTATTCAATGACTTCGGCTCATTTCTTCACAAAATATGACCAGAAATACCGTTAACAGGTTGGTGAACGATATGACCTTGCTGTTCCAAAGCCTCAACCAAAGGGGGGCGGGCATGATTTGGATCAGTATGATAGACTACGACGTGTGCTGCTTCGCAATTTTTGGCAAAATCTAAGATTTCTTTATGTCCTGCATGAGTTGAGAATGAAAATTGCTTCCATTCTAAGTCTATTTCTGCAGGCCTGCCGTATATCTCAATGCGCCCGGTATCCATAAGCGACCGTCCGCCGGTATCTTTGGCTTGATATCCGGTAAAGAAAATTGCATTTCGGGGATCTTCTCTTAAGCGGTTTAGATACCATAGTGCTGGCCCTCCTGAAAGCATTCCTGAAGTGCTAACAATAACATCTCCAGCCAATGCCTTCTTTTTATCCGATTTACTTCCAACACGCTTCACCCATCGCCAAGCACGTTCCAATTCATTGGAGTCTCGTAAAAAATTCCCGTGTTCCAAATGGATCTTGGCTACGCGTTTTCCCATTCCATCAACATGAACGTCGAGATGTGGAAGATGACGGTGGAGGAGCATGACAACATCTTGAGTTCTGCCGTTTGCGAATGCAGGAATAAGAACGGTTCCACCTCGTTGTACCACTTCAGTCACGGATGCAATGAACCGTTGAACTTCTTCTTCAGAGGGGGGGTGTTCTCGACCTCCATAAGTACCTTCAATGAAAAGAATGTCTGCTTTCACGGGCTCTGCTCCCTTGACCAGAGGGGAGTCTCGTGTGTCAAAGTCACCTGTCAAAAGAATACGATGCTTTGGAGTTTCAATTTCCAACATGGCAGCGCCTGGTATGTGTCCAGCTCGTCGCAGTGTAAGCGTCCATGAATGATGTTTCCAGGGCTCATCAAACTCATGGACATGCCACGAAGCTAAAGCGGTATCAATATCACGTTTATCCCATGCTAAAGGATACTTTTCAATTGAACTCACTTTGTAGCAATCCCTCCACATCATATCTGAAATATGAGCGGTAAGAGGCGTTCCATGAAGACGGGTTTGATGATTTGCGCACAACCATGGCGCCATTCCAAGGTGATCAATGTGAGAGTGAGTAATAATTGCGTCATGAACCAACGGTGCTTCAGATGGATACCGTGGAGGATTGGTAGGGGCAAGACCGTAGTCCAGTAAAAGACGAACTCCTTCATGATCTTCCAATACTATTCCAACGTTTCCAACTTCATCTCCACCACCTAAATAATGAAATCGAAAACCGTCTTCAGGAGGTTGCTCCGGATAGCTC
>CAXAHZ010000268.1:0-2257 GCA_963968875.1 uncultured euryarchaeote | reverse complement strand
ATGGTGTGGGCTATCACAGCGCCATGGCTGTGGATTCAAACGATGAACTTCATCTCGTTTACGCCTCCAACTCTGCCGGAAATACTGCTTACTTTGCAAACGGTGCCTCCGGTTCGGCTTGGATTGTTTCAAACCAGGGCAACTCAAGAAATACGTTTAGCATGTACATTGACCAATTTGACATCGTTCACATTTCAGAATACAATGGTGGCTCAGACCTCGGCTACAGCATGGTGGCGCCGGGGAATTCTCGCCAATCAATGACGATCGACAGTGTTGGTGATGTTGGCTATGAAAATGACATTGTTGTTGATGACAACAACATGGTTCACGTCGCCTATTATGACAGTTCAAACAAGAACCTGAAGTATGCCAATCGTTCAACTGGAATGTACCTTAATCAGGAAATTACGGTCCAATTCGGCTCCTATGGTTCCGTAACTGGGACGGTGGTCAACGACACCACTATCCGGGTAACTACGCCGAATGCAGGTTCTGTTGCAGAACAAGTTGATCTGAAACTGTTTGGCGACCAAGGTGCTATGCTTGATTTGGGCCTTGCCTTCCAGTACGTCTCACCGGATGATGTTGATATGGACGGTGTGCTCAACGTTGACGACGATTGTTCGAACGATGCCGGTACTTCAACGGTTGACCTCAACGGTTGTCCCGATAGCGACAGTGATGGCTACAGCAACACTGGCGATGCATTCCCAAACAATCCCACCGAATGGATGGATAGCGATGGTGATGGCGTAGGTGACAACACGGATGTCTTCCCTAACGATGAGAATGAAACGATGGATTCGGACGGTGATGGGGTTGGTGATAACGGTGATGCGTTCCCGCTTGATGCAAATGAAACGTTGGATTCCGATGGTGACGGTGTGGGCGATAATGCCGACGTGTTCCCACTCAATTATTTCGAGTATCAAGACAGTGACGGTGACGGTGCTGGTGACAACGCTGATGCGTTCCCGTTTAACGCCAATGAGACGATGGACACCGACGAAGATGGTGTTGGAGACAATGCAGATGCGTTCCCCAACGATGCTACTGAAACGATGGACACCGATGGAGATGGAATTGGCGATAACGCCGACCAGTACCCATTGCTTGATAATTTCCTCGATACCGATGGTGATACCTTTGTTGACTTGCAAGACGATTTCCCCAACGATATGACCCAATGGAGGGACTCAGACGGTGACGGATACGGCGATAACCCAGACGGCGCCAGCCCCGACCTCTTCGTTAACGTCCCTTCACAATGGTCCGACCTTGACGGTGATGGCTACGGCGATAATTGGGGCAACGGCTCATGGAACCAAACCCGTATCAGCATGGGTGTTGGTGAGTACGTCCAAGGCGCGGTGCTCGCAGATTATTGCCCTGAAGCAAGTGGAAACTCAAGCGCTACAGGGTTCTTTGGCTGCGTTGACGATGACGGTGACGGCATTCCAAACATGTTTGAAGTGGAAGAAGTTGTAGAACTGGACGGCGACGGAGACGGTGTTCTTGACGGCATGGACCAGTGTCTCGAGACTCCTATCGGAGCCATTGTCAATTCTCTGGGTTGTGAGATGACCGAGGACGAGCCAGTACAGGTTCAAACCGAAAGTGACGGTTTCATGTCGGGTGAACTCGTTCAAAGCGTCGGAATTGGTGCGATTTTACTGGCTATATTCTCCTTATTGCAAACCAATGCAGTCGCGGCGGTTTTACCCGATACATTCCGTTGGGTACAGGTAATGCGCCGCAACTCAAAATTATCACAGGAAGAAGAGAACGAACTCACCTATCTTCAATCGGTTGTTCAAGCATACTTTGGAGAACCCAACGAACTCAATCAGGAACTTCTTGACTTGAAGGCTGATTTGACGGCGCGTTATACGAACAACCAGATCAAGAAAGATACGAGAGAGAAACTCTTCACCATCATCGATGAGCTGATGAAGACTCCTGCCGAGGAGTTGGAACACATCGCTCACAATGACGTCTATTTTGGATTGTCCGATGCGCTTGGCACCGATGAACGAATGGCCTTGCTCAACGAAAAGGTATCAATGGACCAAACCTCAATCGATCCCTTTGAAGAAGAGGGAATGGCTGTTGACACCGTCCCCAGCGATGATGTCAAGGGCACAATGTCGGAGGACGGATACGAGTATCTTGAACTGCCTTCGGGCAGTGGGAACTGGTTCATTCGTAACCGTGTTTCTGGTTCCTGGGAACGATGGAAACAGTGAGTCATCGT
>CAXAHZ010000267.1:0-2262 GCA_963968875.1 uncultured euryarchaeote | reverse complement strand
TTGCTCTGTTCCCGTCTAACTACGAGATTGTAGGCATGGCTGAAGACGAAGAAAATGAGTCCTAGGTCCTGTGAAAAGTTGAGAGTATCAAACATCAGAGGTTGATTGAGAAGAATTAATCCTCGCTCACCGGGTTAATAAAAATCAAAAAGTCAATTATTAGTTTTGATTAAATAGTTATTACAGCAGGGTAATTTGCAAGCACGATCCCATGAACTACCAACGTTCCAGTCACGGGGTTTGTATCAGGAATTGGTGGAAATCATATGACGAAAAACAGACCGATGCTAATCGTAATTATCCTTCTTTTTGCAGTGCCTCTCTCGGGCTGTACTGAGCCACCCAGAGAAAATATTACCTTGCAAGGTGAGACTCTAGTTGAGGTCCAAAACCCTTGCTCAGAGCCATCACAGTCACTGACTCAATCGGTCACATCCATTTTGGTTGGTGGACAAGAGCGAGTGTTCCGGTTATCTGCTCCAAACTCCGATGCGGGAACAATGCTTCCTCTGGTACTTGCGTTTCATGGAGGAGGGGACGCTGAGGAAGCCTTTGCTCAGCAAAATCAGTTTGACCAACTGGGCGAACAAGAGAAATTCATCATGGTCTACGCCATTGCAGAAGATGAGCGAACACCTTCTGAGGGTGATTGGTTTCTCAACACAGCTGCAACATCAGGCGAAGATAATGATTTTTCAGAATCGATCGTTGACGAGCTCTCCAAATCATATTGTATTGATAACGACAGACTGTATGCCATCGGTTATTCATTAGGGTCAATGTACACGTACGAAATCGCATGCCAACTTAACGATCGGTTTGCAGCAGTCGCCTCATTCGCTGGAACAATGCCAGTTGAGCCTGAAACGTGTTACATGTCAGGGAATGTAGCCGTTATGCACATTCACGGTAAATTGGATTACATTATTGATTACGATGAGGATTGGGATTGGAAAGATGGTGAAATGGAGGGAGTTGGAACGATGAGCAATATTCCTGGTATGATTGATTATTGGGCGGAAAAATTAGACTGCCAGGATGACAATACGCATTCTCATTTGTTTGATGGTGATGAAGTAGAACACATCGTACACACCGATTGCAATGGCGGAGTCCGGATCGAACATTACGGAATGGAAACTCAAGAGCATTCTTGGCCCAATGAAGTTGACGGAACGGCTACATATGAGCTGATCTGGAATTTCCTAAGTGATTTCACAAATTAAGGATTGGAACATAAGCGTTGTGTAAGGCCTACTGCGAACCATTTAGGAGTCTCATCTCGTAGACAACCCGGCCCCATGTGAATGGATAATCTTTGGTAACAGTTGTCCTAGCGTTTTGCGTGGAAATCTCCTAATATCTTGCCATCTCTAAGAAAACTTATGCCAAGTCTAGTTGAGTATTATACTGCCCAGTTTGGATCAGAAGGCACCTACGGTTTGGGATCAATTTTCCCGGCTATTATTGGCCTGATTGCCCTTGTTTGGATGGCTTCGCTCAGCTTGCTGGTCTGGAGGGCTGCTCCCAAAGAGATGGACAACCGTTTCATCGCTATTTTGTTGATTGCAGAGGGTCTGAAGGCATCGTACATGATTCCCTCACTGCTGCCAGCTGATTACTTTGATTGGTGGTGGTTGTCGCAATACACTACCTTGTTCAGGGGCAACATATTCCAAGCAGCCCACATCATCTCAATACTGATGTATCTCTGTTTTCCAATATATTTCAGAGTAAACATTCTGAGATTCCTCTACCGCCCTGTTTTGCAGAAGCATGCATGGTACTTACCCCTAGTTCTTACGACGGTATACATGGGAATTCAGATCTTGCAGAACAATCCCGGATACATCATTCAGAACTTCGCATTCATAGAATGCAGTGCGGTTGGAGCGGCACCAACCATCGATGTCGTTGTTGGAAGCCAAACTGCAATCATGGACGAAATGATGATGTCTATTGGCACGTGTGAAGGCGTGTATTCTTTTCCAATAGCGAACGGCGGTGAGATTGGTTTCCTTCTTGTCGCCCTGTCGTACTTGGTTTCGATTCTCGCTTTGTTTGTCATGCGTACTTCAATGAAGGAATACAACAACGCTGAGAATGCAGATTCCTCAAAAAGCCTGACGTCGAGGTCCCTTTACATCGGATTCTTGGGTAAGGTGATCGGAACGACGCTTTTCTTCATGATGCTTTTCTTCATCAGCCCTATGCTCAATCCAATAAAAGACGGACCAAATCTGTTCGTGGATGCTTACACCG
>CAXAHZ010000266.1:0-2268 GCA_963968875.1 uncultured euryarchaeote | reverse complement strand
TCTTCTCCATAGGAGAGGCTCACTCGGAGTCCGACAATGTTCATCTCGTCAGCACCATCAACAGCGTCCGTGTTGAAGGTGTCCGTCCATGGTGTTCCGTCTGCAACGTATTCGGTACCGGAATCAAGTTGGACGTACGTCAATTCACCGTTGACCTTGTAATCAGCTACAACACTTCCGCTAAGGGAGGTATCGGCATTTCCTGCAGCGAGGCCAAAGTAAAGAGGGAAGGCGAGCAAGAAGAACACGATACTGCCTACCGTGATTTGAGCATCACGGTTTGTTTTGAGGTCTTCCATCGTGTACATGGTGCTCCACTCGTCTCATCCGAGGGGCTGCTCTTCTCTATGACTTTCGGTTATAGGATTCGGAAAAATCCGAGTGTTAGTCGGTAGATTCTTGTTCGCCCTCATCGCTTTCTTCGCCTTCAACCTCTTCACGTTCCATCAGGCGACTGAGGGTGACGGAGAGCATAATAGCGACCAAAGCAAAAACCGGTGGGCAAATCCAAAACATACTGAAAGAAGTGTCTTCATCTTCATAGTCTGGGATGGAATAATTCCCTTCTCCATTAAATGATTCATTTCTCAATGATTCAATCGTTAAATCAGGCTCCCCAAAGACCTGAATCATGACATACAGTTCTACAGGAACCATCTCACCTGTCACAGTGACGGTGTAATTTGTGAAGTTGGACGCTTCAGTGGGCGTTCCTGAGATTCGGCCGTTGTCAAAGACCAATCCAACGGGCAGATTTGGAGAGATGGACCAAACAGGTTGGCGTTCATCGCCGAAATAGAACAGTGGGGAAAGTGGATCCATGGATTGATTCACGCTGAGAACCAGGAGCGTCGTTGGATAACGCGAGATGAACGTCGGTTGGTTCACCAACAGTGTGAAATTCGCTGTTTCAGTACCGCCGCTGTTGTTGGCGTAAACGGTGAATGTGGTCTCGATGATGTTTTCCTTTGGCATTCCGACAATGTAGCCATTGATGAATACGAGCCCATCTGGAAGTGGGGGTTCAATGAACCATGTATCGGGCACGCCTCCATTCATTACAGGAACGATAAGACGGTCAGAAACACCGTTAATGAGCGTGATGGTTCCCTCATCGTATACCACTTCTGCCCTTGGCTCTAGAACTTCTAGCGTGAAGGAAAGGCTTGCTGAACCACCGCTGTTGTTCGCCCAAACGGTGTAGGTCGTTTGTGTCATGTTCACTTCAGAAACCCCAAAGAGAACTCCATGCAACATTGTAACACCCATGGGAAGAGAGGGTTGAATGGCCCAAATCGCAACCATCCCACCCGTATTGTTAACCGTAGCATTCAGCAATTCTTCTCCTCTTGTGATGACGAAACTTTCGTTGAAGGAGATGATGGCAATTGGTTCAACAACGGTGAGGTTGAGGTAAGTTCTGGCGGTTCCACCTGTATTCGTAGCGCTTACAATGTAAACCGTAGTCGTACTGTTCACCAACGCAATACCCGTAATTGAGCCGTTTTCAAAGACCAGCCCCTCTGGAAGCGCTGGTGCTATCGACCACGATTCGACCATACCGCCACCAAGAATCGGAACGATGCTTGCATTATCTTCACCCCGAATCAGTGTGATGTTTTCTGGTGCAAAGAGGACGGTCGCAATCGGTTCAAGGATGGTTATGGTTAGGCTTGCCGAGGACGACCCACCACTGTTATTTGCGTAAATGGTGAACTGTGTGGCGGTCATGTTAATTTCTGGAGTTCCAGAAATCATTCCATCAATGAGCACAAGCCCGGCAGGGAGGACTGGAGAAATATCCCATTCTTCGGCCATTCCATCGTTGAGGAAACTCGGTGATGTAATGTCCATCGTCATATTCCTTGTTAGAATGAGTTCGTTCGGATTGAAAACGAAGTCCACTTGAGGTTCCACGATGGTAATGTTGACTGTCGCTGAGGCATACCCTCCGCTGGTGTTGGCCCAAACAGTGTACATCGTTACCGTCATGTTGACTTCAGGTGTCCCCGTAATGGCACCATTCGTAAACGCCAGGCCAGCCGGCAAATCCGGTTCAATCGCCCAAATCTCCACTTGACCACCGGATACAATTGGAATAACAGGAGTCATGGTATCGTTACGAATGAGGGTGATGTTGTACGGGTTGTATGATAGGGAAACTGCGGGCTCAAGGATCGTGATGTTAACCCATGCTGTGGCCGATCCACCCGATGTATTTGCATAAACCAAGTATTGCGTTTGGGTCATGTTGAAGTTTGGCGTCCC
>CAXAHZ010000265.1:0-2272 GCA_963968875.1 uncultured euryarchaeote | reverse complement strand
CGGATTGGATTAACTCTTCAACCCATGCAGAGATGACTGGAATCGGGATGTTAGCAAGTTTTTCCTTGTACAACGGATTGTGGAACCCTCTGTCAAGACCTCCACCGTGACTCATCAGGCGAAACAATTCCTTTGAGTTGGTCGGGATTGGAGCTTTGTTAGAATAGTATTCGGACAATTGTTCGGAAGTCAATTCTGTTGCTAAAGAACGAGTTCCTAACAGACGTTGAAGGATCGCTGGATCGATATCCTTGACCAGAAACGCACGGGTTTTCATTGACATTAAGTCCTCAAATGCCGACATGAACAGTGACATTCCCAAGCGAGACGGTACGACAACTTTGGTGTGGACAATGCGAGCATCTCCACTCATGCAGGCTTGAAGGAAGGCCTCAAGTCCAATCATGTCTATATCTCCAAACATGATTTCATTCTTGGCTTCACGCATCAACAAACTGTCCTCAGTTGTCCTATGTTTGTTGAGTAACGCTTCCGCCCGCTGTTGGAATTGTTGAGGACTTATCTCTTCGGCCCCCATTCTCTTTGGGATGATGAGGGATCGTCCTGAAACCTCTCTGAATCGTTTCGCAAAAATTTGAGTGTTGATGATGTAACGTTCAATCACTTCAATGTGGTTGTTGTCCCTAAATGCCGTGTACATTTCACCGGGGTCTACTTCTTGTGAAGTTCGCAACAACAAACCGTTTTCATCAAAGGACATCTCAATGACGGAGATGTTGTTTGCTTCCGCCAATCCTGCCATAAAATAACCAAGAGCCGTGTTGAATCCTCTGCCCCTGCATGTCGTAATCATGTATGTGGGATGAGCACCTGTTATCACTTGTTCAACCAAAATACGATCCGGATCGGGAACTTGGAAGGAATCAAGAGAATGTTCTTCCAAGTGCCGAGCAATAGCGCTTGCAACTTCTTTTGAAAGTCCGTAGGCATCCCGTAGTAAAACACGTGGGTCTTGTTCTCGCCGAAGGGCGACAATACAATGGCCGATTAAATCCAGTAAGGCTTTTGACAATTCCCGGCTCCTTGACCTGGCTTCGCCCGACCAAGAGGGAATGGTTGGACGATGGCCGGTGACGGAGGTCACATTGACTCGTGTCCCCTGGATGTTCGTAACCCGGTATGTTGAACCACCCAAAAGAATGACATCTCCCCCACGCAGGTTTGAAACGAACGAGCCAGAGAGTTGTCCAAGAATCGAACCTTCTGCGTTAAAAACGAGATATGAGTTGTCCGGAGCGATTGTTCCTATATTTGTATAATATATCATTCGCGAATAACCGCGCTTTCCGTAGATGTTTTCTTCCCAATCAATCCATACCCTACGCTCTTCTTCAAGCATATCAAGAACTTCAATGAAATCGTCGTATTCAAAATTACGATACGACCATGAATTGACAATGATTTCGTAAGCCTCGTCAATATCAAGCTGGTTGATAATGACCAAACCAATCATGAATTGAGCCACGACGTCCAAACAATTTTGAGGGAAATCCAGTCGGTCCATATCTCCAGTTTGAATGGCAGCTTGAAGCGCTGCAAGTTCAATAAGGTCATCGACGCTTGAGGGGAGGAAACGAGCCCGGGGAATCCCACCCACATGGTGACCAGCACGGCCAATACGTTGGAGTGCTGTTGCAATATCACCGGGACTACCGATCTGTAAAACAAGGTCAACCGAACCAATGTCAATTCCCATCTCCAACGATGAGGAAGTCACAACGGCTCGTAAATGACCGTACTTGAGTTTCCGCTCAACATCAAGACGGATGTTTTTGTCCATCGAACCGTGGTGACCTGCAACCAAGTCCCCTAGGAACGGTCTCAATCGTTGCACAATGGTTTCGGTCATTTTACGGGTGTTTGCGAAAACAAGAGTGGTCGTGTGAGCACTGATTAAATCAGCAATCGCTTCAATGTTGTATTCTAGAATTTTCATTACGGGTAAATCACTGAATTTAGGATGCGTGATCAAAATATCCAAGTCAAGTTCTCTTGAACCCGAAATTTTTGCTACCGATACCTTCGTAACCTGCCCTCTTGCTTCTCTATCATCGCTACTCACGAGATATTCAGCAACGGTTTCAAGTGGTTCCATGGTTGCAGAAATTCCAATTCGTTGAACAGGATTTTTTAGAAGTGTGTCAAGTAGAGAAAGCGTTAACGAAAGATGGACCCCTCTTTTAGTGGAAACCATTGAGTGCAATTCGTCAATAATCATGTATTCAACTTCGCTGACGATGGGTTGAAATCG
>CAXAHZ010000264.1:0-2279 GCA_963968875.1 uncultured euryarchaeote | reverse complement strand
TTCGTTGTCAATGGCGACGAGAGAGTGGAACTCTGTTGGAGAGGGTCTGCCTTCGGTGTACGATGCCTCTACGGATGCTACCAGCCAAGCCGAGATAAACACGTGAACTGCAAGCAATGCCGTGATCAGAAGGCGTACGCCCCCAGCAGCTGCAAAAGGACGCGGACGAGGCGGCTTCACAACCGCCCCTAGGCCTCGTGCTTATTGATTCACTCGTTGTCTTCACGGCGAGTGGTGTTGCCTGCTAATGCTGCAATACCAACCATTGCCAGAACGCTCAGAGGAGATAAGAACGGAAGAAGGCCTGCATCTTCTGCAACTTCTACAGCGGTATCTGGTTCATCTGCCGCACTGTCGCCGGTAGAGGTTCCATCGCCCGTTTGATCGTTTCCTAGACCCAATGTTGAAGTGTCTACTCCGGCTTGTTCTAGAGCATCTTCTAGAGCGGTGAGATCGTGGTCTTCAATGTCAACGATGTCAGAAAGGTCCTCAAAGTCGGCCATGGTTGTTTGAGCGGACTGAGCGGATGCACCTGTCAAGTAACGAATGGACATGAAGGTCATTGGAAGGTCTTGACTGTACCCTGTGGTTTCGGGGCCTGCGATAACGTACTTATCGCCGTCTTCATCCTCTGCATAGAGGCCAACTCCAATGATGGTCGCGTGCTCGGTACTCCATAGCGGAGCCCACATGCCATCGGTGTATGGGAATTCTGGGACTTCATTCTCAGACACATCCTCAAAGGTTTCACCAAGGTTTTCTCCAAAGTTCTCCATGATGTTTTGAAGGCCAGAGTCGGCAATTGCTTCAGCAATCGTGCCGATGCGGTCGCTTGGTTCGCCTTCTGTGGAGACTTCTTCGCATCGATATTTATCCACGTAAGCCTCTGTTTCACCGGGAGCAACAAGGCCCATGGAGATGCAGTAATCGCCTTCTGTGGAAACATCAAATGTTCCATCAATATAGGTTCGGTCGCTGTTTTGCTCGAGTGAGAATGATTGAGTTTGTATGGCTTGGCCTTGGCCGTCAAATTCATCTTCGGATTCAGCAAACAATTCCACCACAACTTCAACATCTGAATTTTGATCGGAATAATGGTACATCTGAGCCTCATATTGTAGCCCCATACCTTCGCTTTCCACATTCATCCAGTCAAGTTGAGGGCCCATCCACGTGTTATCACACATCATGGGTTGTTCATAGACCGAGTTGCCGTTAAGCATGATGTTGCCAGTGGTGCACAATTCATTATCACCATAACTGAGGCCTGGATCGGTCATATCGGCTCCATAATCGAAATAGCTTCTACTGTCGTCACCCTCTGGTGTAATGTCGCATGCGCCAGCCCAGGAATATCCTCCTCCACAAATTGTCATTGTATCGTTATGATACAAGACGTTCGCACTTGGCATGGAGCCATCAAGCAATGTTGCTTCCACGTGATAAATTTCGTTTGTGTCTCGTTCATCCGAGCCGTCAGCACAATCAGCGTAACCGCTGTTGATTTGATCCCAATCGACGGTCTCCGGAATGGTGGAGGTTGATGATTCGCATTCGTATTGGTTAACTCCCTCCATCCCGTATTGAGGTTCATCAGAGTCATCGGCACAATCGTCGGTGTTGCCGTCATTGACGACGGTCCACATGATCGTAGTCCCATCATCACAAGTGAATGTTCTATCAGTGAACGAAAGGTCATCGGCATACACGGTACCTGATATTTCATGAACTTGTTCACCGCTTTGCCAGTCTTCATAGGACCGGTAGGTGGTGCCCAAGGTCATCTCATCTGAACCATCGGAGCAATCATCGTCTCCGTTGTTAACATACCATTCGTAAATCCACTCGCCACTGTCGCATTGCCACCGGTTGTCGTACGGGTCGTAATCGTCGCCATCGGTGTTGCCTTCTGCGAGGTCGTTTGCCCATTGATCGAGGAATGTGTCAACGATTGAATCTTCAAAGCTAGCTTCAAGGTCGTCGGCAATTTCTTCTCCGAATGCAAGTGATGCGTGGCCAAGCACGTTGCCCATCATCATGAACATGATTGGGTTTCCTGGAGGGCAGTCAACACACGCTACAGCGTCAACGGTCTCGCCGTTTCCGAGGCTAACCTCAAAGTCTTCTCCTTCCATGTCAGACTCCATTCCGAAATCGGCACTGGCGTCAAACTCTCCGTCGTAGTTGCCGGATTGTGTGAAAGTGTCAGACACAGTCAAATCAAATTCTCCTGAGTCAAAGCCAAATTCTTCGGTTGGGAGTCCTGTGAAGTAGATTTC
>CAXAHZ010000263.1:0-2282 GCA_963968875.1 uncultured euryarchaeote | reverse complement strand
AGGTCATGAAGGATTGGTTTTGCATCACCGTATAGGGTGAGTATGTGTATACAGAAGTGTAGTTGAGGTCGTATCCGCAGCCAGTGCTAGTGTTGTTACCGCCGGAATTGTTTCCTCCAGAGTTGTTGCCGTCAGAATTGTTGCCGCCAGAGTTGTTACCACCTGAGTTGTTACCACCGCTGTAATTTCCGGTGGAGAAGAAGGCACAGTCGTGGTTTCCATCGTTGTCAGCGTCATAGATGTTTGTTGATGAATTGGTGTCACTAACTTCCAGTGAGTCGTTCAGGCCGTCGCCATCATCGTCAATGTCAGATTCGTCGTTGATGCCATCTCCATCAAAATCGTACGGTGAGGTGTCGTTTGTATCGGGGATACAATCGTTATCGTCATCTGAATCGAGGTTGTCTACAACGCCATCGCCGTCGTTATCGTTACTGCCGTTGTAACTTTGATTGTACAGCATGGATTGTTGCTGGGAATCGGTGAGTACGCCAATCGAACGGGCACCGGACTCGAGTACTGGACCTTGCCATGTATCTGTGGATGATTCTTGAGGGACGACTGCAAGACCTGCGGACAAGGCTTGTACCACAAATAAGAATACAAAAATAATAACGGATTTCTTATGCATAGTTTGCCCCACTGGCTTTACCTTTTAATCAATTGCTGCATTTTTGGACCTAATTTTGGGCGAGGTGCCTTTATGCAAAAAGGGTAAGAAACTATTCACTGCGATTATATTCCAAGAATTGTCCAAAGGATTCATTCCATTTAAGCCCAGCATCTTCAAACCACGCCTCAGCGCTTTCGTAAGGCTTTGATGTGTTCTTCTTCCTCATTGCGCGTGCCCGTTTTGAGATGAGGTTCCAAGCAGATTTCGCACCAATGCCGGGGATTGCACTCAGCTGTTTTTCGGTTGCAGTGTTATGGTTGAGTCCAACTTCAACTCCCGTAATCGAGCGTGCACCGTGGCCGGTGACGATAATATTGGATTGAGTTTCAAGCGGAATCTTGTATTCAGCGCCAATAAGTATCGGATAGGCTCCTATTTGTCTACCAAACGTGATTCCGGGTTTACCGTGTATTGTAGATGATGTGTGAGCCTCGGTTTCATGAACGGGCAAACGGGTTCTGCCGTCATGAGTTTCCCAGTGAACGTCACGTAGGATGCTTCCAAGCGGGAACAACTCTTTCAGCAGTGGTTTGTCGATGGTATCTCTGCAGGTTTCCTTGAAACGATTGAACGCTTGTGTGGGGATCTCTTGGAACCCCTCTCCTTCGACCTGTCGTATGTTGATTCTCCGTAACATGAGATCTTCTGAGCGGATTTCATTAAGCAGTGCTAAATTCATGTCGTAGGTCTGTTCGGTTTCACCGTTCAGTCCTGCGATAAAATTCAGTCCAGGGAGAAGTTTTGGTAATCCTCGCTCTCCTCGTTCTCTACCGTATTTGTTGATGAGACGGATGGCCGATTTCAATTGAGCAGGGTCGCAGTTGAGCCAATTCGCTTGGTGAACGTTTGGGTCCGCCGATTCCAAACCGAATGAGAGGACTGCTCCATCAGAAAGAGTTTCCACAAGCGTCTTGGTAATGGCTTCAGATTCTTCAATATTCTCCGCGATGATGGACGGGTTTCCATTATCTGTGTGAAGAATCCCCATCCGTTCATCTTCTCTTAGCCCGTAAAGCAATTTCGCAATTGGTTCTGGGTTTGGGACAGGATATTCAAGTTCCTTCACGCCTTCTGCCATGTAAGTGTAAGTATCGGTCATTCCGCCAAGCCGAACATGGTGAACGCCAGCATCATGGGCACGGCGGACTTCCTCTATGACATCCTCAGGAGTGCGCCAAATGGGGACTCCTTTCTTTGGCTCAATGCAAAATTTACAACCACGCTTGTAGCGCACACATCCCTGGTACACTTCTACTTCATAGGTGAGCGGCCCAGGTTGTTCCTCTGTTCCCAAATCCGGATGGTGCATGACTGCCTTGCTGCTGGCTCCGGCTTGGGCCCAAGCAGTCCACTGCTGCGCCGTTCTTCGGGCATGCTTCCATTCACCGTTTTTGAGAAATCCATCCAACGTGGCGTCGGTGTCTTGCACTGCCAAGAAGAGGTTGGGTCGTAGAGGATTCCAGCCTTGCTGACGCCATCCACGAATCGCCCACCCTCCAAACAAACCAGGAATGCCTCCCGGAATCATCCGAATGAGTTGTTGCGTCTCGTTGAGTGAGATGGGTGTTCCTCTAAGATATCGGCCAGGGACTACTGCACCGGCAATACA
>CAXAHZ010000262.1:0-2292 GCA_963968875.1 uncultured euryarchaeote | reverse complement strand
AGAAAGAACAGGCCATGGAAATGCACCCTATGATACGTCAGTTCTTCGGAGCCGATTGATACTCTCTTAGGAGATCTCAAGGGGCCTTAATCCATGATTCGCTTTCGTCCACCGTCTACGCCCTTGCTTTGGTTTGACGGTAATGAGAATTTAAGTCTGGAAAAGGACGGCGAAGTCGTTCATCTCAAGGACACGTCGAGGTCGATAGGGATGGCTCTCTTTCACCTGCCTTTTTTCCTCGTTGGCTTTGCTGTTATCACGGGGGCGCTTCTTTTCAGCGCCTACGGTGCTTTTGCTTCGGTTTTGAATGATTCAGTTTGCGACCCTGTTTTTGAACGAGAGGTCCAATTGGACCTCAGTGAGACCATTTATTGCGAGTCAAAAGATTCCGGAGCGGGTATGCGTGATTCAATCCAATCGGTTGAAGTAGCTGACCAGCACTTCAAATACGCGATTAATTATGATCAAGATGAACCCGTGATAGAGGAATTTCGTTGGTCTGAGGACAACGGTATTTTGGCTATAGGTAGAGTTGATTATTACGAAGAAGAGGATCTTACATACTACTCATGTACCCTCTATAAAAAAGAGTCAACATTAGGTCAGAATTGGACGATACAAGAGCTGATAGTGCGTGATTATTGGTACGCTATGCCGGGTTGGTGCGAAGGCGGCACAAGATCGTCTGAAAATCTAACTTATGCATCTGCTGAAGGACCCTTATTTGAAGGCGAATATTTGTATGATCTGCATGAAGGGGATTATGGAGCGCTCTCCATGATGAAATATACACCGAACTCATTGGAATACAGGTACGTGCAAGTTCCCTATACGATAGGGGCCATCGAAATTATTCTCCCAGCAATCTTTGGGGTAATCTTTGGTTCTGTTTTCCTAAGTGTTGGTGATGCTAGAAAGTTGAATATCCGATTGAATCCCTCCGCCCAAACCATCTGTGTTCGTAAAACATTTGGGGGCACTCGTCTCAGTGGTTGGACATGGCAAAACATTGATTTTAATTCAATGAAGATGGTGCGATATCAAAAAATAGAACACCACTCAAGTGGCGGGGGGGAGGACGGCCCTGTTCAACATTGGACAACTTACCATAAGGGCATAGAAGTCTCATTTGCGAATGGCAAAAAACCACTGGTTGTTTTGTTTTTAGAACACGGAAACAACTTCAATATTTTTGATTCAACGTTGAAAATTCTTTGTGAGTCACTCGGCGTGAACATGCCCGATATACAAGAAAAACTCACGCCGCCAACTCCTCCTGGGGACAACTACAGTTCGGTGAAATTACAGGACTTTGATGTCATGGAATGGGACAGTGAAGACGATGCACTGCTCCTCCTTGAGTGGTATCAAGGCATTTCGTCTAAGGGCGCAATTCTTACCGTTATGGATGCGATGGACGCCGCTGAAATCCAAGCACTTGATTCGAGAGAGGATGCGCAGAAATTATTGGACTATTTCGTTTCTCTTTTGGATGAAGAGGTCGGCTCTAATGCCAATAAAAACCCCCCATCAAGCATCGATTCTAACGGGGATGAGTCCAAGGAAGAAAATACGCTAGAAGAAGACGGCGCGTCGCAAAGTCAAGCCTCCGGAGCCTTCTGGAATGACGCTTAATTGAGGAAGGGTCCTTCAAGGGGTCTTTTTGCTTCGCAGTCTGCGTTTTTTAGTGGATTTCCTCACGGGTATCTTGATATAGGGGGGGTCAGTGGCCAACTTGCTTGCGTCAATAGGGAACGGCGTTGGCGGCAGAGTCTTCGGACAATGACCGTCGCCATCCTCCCTGATGCAATGCCGAAGCGATTGCGATTCCGAGCAGGTCCTTAACGGGATTTCGGGGTCAGGTAGGTGATCGAGATTATGACGTATTTTGTGCAAGAAGCTCAAGTGCATTATTTTCTCGCCAATTTTTTTAGGACAGCAAATTCAAATGAATTTCAGCGACAAGTAGCCCAAGGATCATAACAAGAGAAATCTGGTTGATCCTGCCAGAGGCGACCGCTTTTGGAGTTCGATTAAGCCATGCGAGTCGAGAGTCTTAGGGACTCGGCATACTGCTCAGTAACACGTGGATAACCTGCCCTATCGTCTGGAATAACCTCGGGAAACTGAGAATAAGGCCGGATAGTTCACAATGCCTGGAACGGTTTGTGGATAAAGGTAGGATGGGTCTGCGGCGTATCAGGTTGTAGGGGGTGTAACGGACCCCCTAGCCATCAACGCGTACGGGTGTTGGGAGACATAGCCCGGAGATGGATTCTGAGACACGAATCC
>CAXAHZ010000261.1:0-2308 GCA_963968875.1 uncultured euryarchaeote | reverse complement strand
TTTCCCTTTCCTCCAAAAGAGAGGGGAAGGTTGGCCAGTGAATCTCTTTTGATTGAGAATCTGCCAGGGCACAACGCGTAATCACTGTAGGATTCGCCGTCGGCTCTCCTGTTGAATCAATCGTAGAAATCATGGAAGTCGAAATCGTCTTCGTCCTCTTCAAGTTCAACGGGCTCACGGTTCATCAAAGCCCCAACCACCCGTAACCCAATGATAATCCAGGCGATCCCACCGCAATAGCTGGCTATCATGGCGTTGCTGATCCATACTGGGGTCGCAGGTTGGCAGTCGGTCCATTCGTTACACGCCCTTACAAATTCCGTTTGCGCCGCATCTTCAAACCAGGCAGTATAGCCCAGTAGCCCAAGCAGTGCCGTCAAACTCAATGGAATGAGCCACCATTTTGTAAACCGTGTAAACGAGAGTACTGAAAAAAGAAGGGTGAGGCCGGCGACCATCATCACAATGTCATTGAGTTCCAGAACCCTTTCCAAAGCAGCACGCAGGTCATAAATCGCTTCAAACAACTCCCATCCGTCATATTGGCTGTCCAATATGTCAACGCGTTCAATGGCTTTTTCCGTGAATGGAATGGTCCCGAAATAGGTCCATGCCAGAACGGTCAATGAGGATAGGAATCCAATGATACCTGGGCGGGTTCCAACCTCGGGAGGAGGCCGTCGCGGTTTGACCTTCTTCGGTTTGACGTCTTCTTCCTCGTCCTCTTCAAAGTCGTCTTCTGTTTCTGGATGAACGTCCGGTTGTGTGTCTTCGGCTTGGCTTTGTTCTTCTTCGTTCCACCTAACGTAGCCCTCATCGGTTGAATGCCAGTAATCTCCTTCGCTAGTTTGATACCAATGCGTTCCGTTTTCATCGTTATCCAACCATTCACCAGCTGGGAGTTCTTCCCAGGAACGAACGAAATTACGATTTCTGCGGCCGGAAGCAGGGGGTGGTCCTCGGCCGGCCATGGTGTCTCTTCAGGATTCGTTCTAATAGAGTTGGACTACGGGGATAAATTGAGAAGCCATCAAACAGCAGGTTGAACGGTTTCTTCTTGGCTCGGTCGAACGAGAGCCATGTGCATTGCGATTCCAACGGGCATCAACATGACACCAAAGAACACCGTCGACGCCGTTATCCAGCGTTTACTGTTGTTCTCCATGCACCGTTTCCACATCCAATGGGTTACGAAAATATCGCCTGCAACCATGTGAGCCCAAGCAGCGGAAGCACCGGCCTTTGTTCCCATGAGGGCGGCAAGGCTGTCGAGCGTCCCGGCGGGGTTTGAGGCATCTTTTGCGAAGTCGATCAATCCTTGTGGTGAGGCGATGGTTACCGCCCACCAAATGAGGATGGGTCCGAGGAAAAACCACGGCCCTTGCATGAGTTTCTTGGTGATGTCGTGCTCAGGAATGATGAGCATGGCCATCCAAAACGGACCAACCCACATGGTTGAAAGAAAGAACGAGTAATCGTAAGCATCCATGGTACTAATCTGGTATCCCCCCATATAGTACCTCGTTTCCATAAGCCAATACTTGAGAATGGCGATGCTTGAATATAGTAGCAATTTTTCGGGAGGTTATGGAAAAGGGCTTTTGGAACGAAGCGAATGAACCATCGCAAGGTCCTGATTTCTCTTCTATGCCCGAACGTAATGAGCGGGGCTTCCTTACAACGTTTGGCGAATGTAAAAAAATTAGCGTTGACTTGACCAATGGCATTTTGAGCATGAAGGCTTCAACAACCGTTTCAGCACGCGCAGGCCAAGTGTTCGGCGGAATGGTCTACATATTTGTCAGCATGCTCGGTGTTCTTTCTTTGTTTGGATTCATCCTAGCAGTGATTGAAGGTAAGTTGACAGAAGACGTTTTCAACGCCGAAGGCAGTTGGTTGACGATGTTTGGTTTCATTGTGATTGCACCGTGGATGATTGTTCTTGCTTCCGGAAACTTCAACGGATTTCGAACGTTGGTGTTTGATGCAGGCTCAGGCAGCGTTTCTTCCATGCCTAAACCCATAGCTGTTGGTAAGGTGAAGACGTTCAAGCACGAGAAGGTACAGGCGATTGTTGTGAGAAACCATGACTTCGAGACCACACAGTATCATCCCGAGGCGCAGGCGAAATATTCCGATTTCCTCGATCCTGGAGTTTACCTTTTGACGACAGAAGGGTTGCATGCCCTCTTTTCGTTGCTTTCTCCGGAAGTTGCAGTTGATGCAACCGGGCCGTTAGCGGAGTACTATGGCGTAAAAGTGTTCATCAATCCAGATGACGAAGTTGACTACACTCGCGAGCATGAAA
>CAXAHZ010000260.1:0-2309 GCA_963968875.1 uncultured euryarchaeote | reverse complement strand
ATTCATTTGCATAGCGTATTTTTGATGACGATTCTTTACTCGCTTTCACCGTTATTGCTTTCAATCGCTTGAATCCAAACGATGCCCCGGTTCCACCTCTTCCTGCGGCCCTGCGACCTGCAGTAAGCGGAGAAGCGATCCGAATCCCGTTTTCACCTGCTGGCCCGATGGATAAGCATTCACCAAGACCTTCCAGCTGCTGCTCAACTTCCCATGTAGTACAGCCAACCAACGATGCTGCATCATGGAGCGTTGCTGAATCGTCATTTATCTCAAGACGAACCCAGGCATCGCTTGCTCCGGTGATGAACAGGCCGTCCCAACCAGCTTTCCTAAGATCATGTCCGATGTTGCCCCCAATGTAGGTATCAATGAAACACTCTGTAAGAGGTGAACGAGTGACAACTACTGCGCGTCCTGATGAACCGATTTTAGACGCTTGATACGGCCCGGTCATGAACAAAAGAGGCGTCGTTGGATGAGCAGCAGTATCCATTCGCCCCGTCACAGGGTGGCGTTTCGCTCCCGCAGAATCATAATCCGTAGTATCCCATTCAACCAGCAGTTTGGTCGCAAGGGATTTGCCCCCCATTGTAGAAAGGCACCATTCGTGTGGGATGAATCGCTCTTCAAGAGTCCCTTTGGTCAAGTCGACCCATAGCACGCGCCCTGGAAATCCATCAAACCTCCATGACTGTGCCATGAAACGAAGACGGAGTCGCCTACTAAAAAGACTCCAGTTGACTGGATGGTTCGTAACCTCAACTCCATGAAACTGTGGCATAACCTCTTTTTTCGCAATTTTTTGGCCCTCGTTTTATTCGTTGTGTTGCAGGAGCAACTCCAATTATGATATCATAAAGATATCTTTATAATATCCGATTTACTGGCAAAAACATGGAAGCAAAGAACGTTGAACATGAAATACAGTTTAGAGACATCGAGCAGAGTTCACTTAGTGGTTGGTTTGGTTTATTCATCCATCTCATCATCGTCCCTGTAGCCTTCCTATCAACATTTATCCTTTACGGGGCTGGTGGGGCCGGTATTATATTCGGAATATTAGCGCAAATCGTGATTGCTATTATCTGGACAATTATGTGGAACTCCTACGTCATTATCAATCCCAATGAAGCTGCAGTTCTCCAGTTTTTCGGAAAATACGTTGGCTCTGTAAAAACAGAAGGCTTCCGGTGGTTCATCAATCCTCTTTATGAAAAGACCAAAGTCATCTTCCGAATTAGAAATTTTGAATCCGCTAAATTGAAAGTCAACGATGTCAATGCAAATCCGATTGACATAGCAGCGGTTGTGGTTTGGCGCGTCTTTGATGCCGCAGAGGCTTTGTTTGAGGTTGACGATTATCAAAACTATGTACAAATCCAAAGCGAGGCTGCTTTGCGAGCGATGGCAACAAAATATCCTTACGACATCATAGAAGAAAAAGACCTGGGGGGCGTCGCCCTCTCAAGCCATCAGGAAGTTGTGGCAACAGAACTTCGTGAATCCGTTCAGGAAAGATTGAGGCGAGCAGGGATCGAAGTTCTTGAAGCGAGAATTAGCCACCTGGCTTACGCTCCTGAAGTTGCTCAAGCAATGTTACGAAGGCAGCAAGCAAGCGCAGTAGTTGCTGCACGAAGAGAAATTGTTGACGGAGCTGTCGGAATGGTTGAATTAGCTCTCGCCCAGCTGAGTGCTAAAGACATCATTGAACTTGACGAAGAGAAGAAGGCAACAATGGTGAGCAACCTCCTCGTTGTCCTCTGCTCTGAAACCGACACTACCCCTGTGATCAATACTGGTTCACTCTACCAATGAGGTTACCAAGATGTTCCTTGGGGATTTGCTGAATTTTATTGTTCCAGTATTGTTGATGCTCTACGCTGGGTACTGTTGGATCAAACAAGGAATTCATGTTCGTGGCAAGGGGTGGCAATCAAGGCAAGAGATGCCCAAGTCTTTTTGGTTCACCATCATTCTTTACGTCGTCATGAGTATCGGGATGGTCGTTGGTAATTTGTTTTGGATGTCAAGGTTGAAATAACCAATTCGTAGGTGAGGCAATGAGTGAAAGTCAGGATAAAACTCATTCTGATGAAGGCATGCATAAAAAAAAGAAACAGGAAAAGAAAAAACTCCTTCTTCGAATTGACCCTAAACTCCATAATGAGCTAAAAAAATGGGCAGACGATGACTTTCGCTCAATCAACGCTCAAATTGAATTTTTACTCAGGCAGGCTGTTGTGAAACACAGGCGAGGCGAATAGCGTGCACAATGGGCCAAGTACTCTAAATCCTGCCCGAAGACA
>CAXAHZ010000259.1:0-2326 GCA_963968875.1 uncultured euryarchaeote | reverse complement strand
AGTTCAAGGTCTGCTAGAAGGGGTTGAGTCACTGCCTTGTGACCGCTGTTTGAAGTTGGGAAGTGAGGGGATGGGGATGAAATCCGAACATCTGAATCGGAATAGGACCACATCAATTCGTTTGAATGCCCATTTGTTTGCCAATTTGATTCTGTACAAGTAAGTCGGGGTGACCAGACGTCAACATTCAATGCTCCACTTGTGTCGTAAACTACGATAATCTCTTGGAGACCGTCTCCGTCAATATCACTGATCATGGGTGTTGAGCGTATGGCTTCAGTTGCTCCCAAGCTTACTTTCCAAGAAATCTTTGCATCGTTTCCACTAATGATATTGAGAAAACTCTCACGAACGCCTCCAGTGATTACACTGGAGATGACTACTGGTGACAATGTTCCTATGCCACATCGTTGGAGAGCGGAATCAGATGCCGTAATACTTTGTGAGAAGTCTCCTACGACTGAGCCGTAACCGTCCGCTCCGTCTTCCGATTCTGAGCCTTCAAAGACATGCCAATTTACGACCGGGTCAAGGATGGTGGCGAGTTCAGATGTATCGCTTAAATTTCCATCACCAGGACCTCCGTCAGGGCTGTGGGCGGGTACGGTAAAATTGTGAGTCGGCGTATGTCCATACTGAGCCCATGGCTGCTCGTAAGCATCCCACGGCTCGTCGTTGGAACTTCGGAGTAATTGGATTTCTTCATCGAGCATATCGGGAGTTAGCAACGGTGAAACGACAACCCCAATCATCAACAGAGACATCAGCAAACTTGCCCGTGCTCGGGCTTTTGACGGGGCCTGGCCTGTTGACATCATATCTAACCGCCTTCGGGGGGTTGTTATGGGTTATGGCTCTTTGAACTACTAAAACCCCTTTTACTCTGTGATTCATATCTGCCATTCCAATAAGGTCTTATCGTGATGCTGTGCCGATTTTCCTGCCGCTTGAATTAAATAGGCGGCGTCGGTGGGCAGAATGACTTCGGTCGCTATCTCTCCTGAGGTGAACCCGGTGAAGGACGGAACAGTCGTAATGGCTTCCGTTTTTTCACCCACCTCATGAGGGGCTCACAGAGGTGAAAAATATGTATAAGGTCGTAACAAAGGAAGACACCATTCGTATCCCTGCAGAATACATGCGCAAGGGACAATCATTGGACCAGCACATTGACCGCCTTTCCATGGGTGCATTTGAAGGTCGTTTTGACGAGCAAAACAGATTCATACTTGTAACAAACAATCACAAAACCCTTGGACGTGGACGCATTATCCACGGAGACGGTGCAATTTACCAGCGGGTTCAATTTGATGCAGTCCTTTTCTGTATGGATGATTACGAAGTTGTTGAAGGGGCAGTTTCCGAGATTAACGAGTTTGGAGCCTTCGTCCGTATTGGACCAATGGAAGCTCTTCTCCACAAATCTCAAATTATGGAAGATACAGTTGATGCAAACATTGGCAAAGGTATGATTGAAGGACGTACATCCGGAAAACAGATTGGCGTCGGTTCATTTGTCCGTGCACGAATTGTTTCCTTGTCCCCTGATACCTCTGACCCCCGTCGCTCAAAGATTGGACTTACCAGTAAGCAACCCGGATTGGGATGCCCAGGTTGGAAGAAACTGGATCAAGAGAGAGGAAGTGAATGATATGGTGAAAAATCCATTTGCATGCGGAGAATGCCATCTTGTTCTTAACGATGGAATTGATCAATGCCCTCGATGCCCATCAGCCCCAGTCTCGTCTGACTGGACTGGATATGTCATTATCATGCAGCCGGTGCGTTCAGAAATCGCAAAGCGTCTTCAGGTAGAATTGCCCGGCAAATACGCACTTAAGGTCAACATTCGATGAGGTGAACACAATGAATATTAATGAACGAATAGAAAACAAACTCTTGAGCCGAATTGAAATATCATTCAGTTGGAAACACGAAGGGAAGACCACCCCCTCACGAAAGGACATCATGAATTTGGTTCGCACACTTGAGCCCGGTTCAAATCCTGAATGGATTGTTGTCAAAAACTGTGAGACACGATTTGGTCAACCCTTGACCACAGGTATGGCTTACATCTACAGCTCTTTGGAAGCCATGGCAGTAGAACCTAACTACATTCACAAGCGCCACGAACAATTTCGCACATCTTCCGATAAAAAAGAAGAATCCACTGAAGGAGGTGACCAGTGATGGGAGACGGTCCTAAATCCTCTGCTAAGTGGTCAAAGTACAAGATTGAAGACGGCAAACTTGTACGAGCCGAGCACTGCCCAGAATGTGGCCCAGGCGTCTTCCTCGCAATACACAAGGATCGCAAATCATGCGG